>JAZNZV010000076.1:0-2266 GCA_045595105.1 Eubacteriales bacterium
AGCCTCTTTTATTCCCGCTCTTCGGGCACTTGCAAGCCCGCCGTTTTCTTTGTGGATAACCTTTATACGGTTATCCTTTTCCTTATAGCTGTCACAAATCTCGGGACATCTGTCGGGTGAGCCGTCGTCAACCAAGATAAGCTCAAAATCCGAAAAGGTCTGATTTAAAACGCTCTCTATTGCAGCTGGCAAATACTTTTCAACCTTATATACGGGTACTATTACAGAAAAAAACATATATTTCACCTATCTGCTTCTCAGCTCTACAAGTATTTTTAAAAGAAGGTAGAGTCTGTGCTTTACACCGAAAGCAAACACTCTTTGACGGAGGGGCAGAGCTTTTATGGGGTAGGTTGAAAGCACCCTCACCGTGAGAGGATTTGTGCATATGGTCTTCAGCCTCTTTTTAAGGGCAGAGTATTTTATTCCGTTATCCTTAGCGTACGTTATCTCCTGAGAACAGAGCACTCTGCACATCGCCTGCCAAAATCTGTCTATATAAATCTGATATTCGTCTTTGTCAATTTCTTTTTCAAACCTTTTTTCTACCTCGTCAACGAAAACAAGGCTCTTTTCAAGTCTGTCCTTCTTAAAGGATTTTGAAATCGAGTCCCCGTTTCTGCAGTAGCTGTAAAAGGCTTCGTTTATTCCCGTTGCTTTATTTATGTGAGATATGTAGTCTATCATAAATAAAGCGTCCTCAGAAAGCATTTCACGCTCCGACTTGAAGGTAATGCCGTTTTCCTTAATGATGCTCGCCTTAAAGAGGTTTTTCCAGATGCTCATTCCGAATTTACTGTCGTCGCTGTCCTCGGGTCTGGCTCCCACTATTCCCATGGCAAGCTCCTTCAGACCTTCTTTTGTGTCGAAGTGAGTGTCCTTGTCAAAATATGTTTTCCGCTCTCTTTCTCCGTCCTTACTGAACATATTTCCGTCAACGAACAAGACACCCGACATTACAAGGTCGGAGCCATACTCTATGGCTTTGCTGTAAAGAACCTCAAACATATTGGGCATGACGTAATCGTCCGAGTCCATGAAGCCGATATAGTCCCCTGTGGCAATTTCAAGTGCCGCATTTCGTGCGTATCCCGCACCCTCGTTCACCTTATGTAAAACCTTTATGCGGGAGTCATTCTCTGCCATCTTATTGCACTTTTCAAGAGAGGAGTCGGTTGACGAGTCGTCAACAAGAATTATTTCAATATCCTCAAGAGTCTGACTCACTAAAGAGCCTATCCCTCTTTCAAGATATTTTTCTGCATTATACACAGGAACGATAATGCTTACCTTGGGCACCTGTCTTACCTCCCTATGAGCTTTTCGTATTCTTCGAGTAAAATCTCGGTATAGCTTTCTACACTCAGAACGTTTTCCTTTTCGTTCTTGCAATTAGCCTTGAGTGTGTTGTAATACTCTTCGTTTTCCAGCGTTTCTTTTAATTTTCTCGCAATTCCCTCGGCTGTGGGCTCGTCTACAAGGGTACCTGTGACCCCGTCCTTTACAAGCTCTGCCATTCCTCCGCTGTTCATGGTAACCACGGGAACGCCCATGCAGTGCGCCTCAAGTATAGAGAGAGGGCAGTTTTCGTAGCACACCGAGGGGAGAAGCAATACCTTCGCCCTTCCCATAAGGTCGGTCAATTCCTTGCCGTTAAGGAAGCCTGCAAGCCTGACGTTTTTAATGTTCTTCAGTATATCCTCATCAGGACCGCTTCCCGCTATTACAAACTCGTATTGGGGAAGGAGCTTCGCCGCTCCTGCAATGTTTTCTATGCCTTTTTCCTTGGATAGTCTGCCAACGAATACAATATAAGGCTGTGTTTCTTCATTGACGTGGGCAAACTTTTCTTTGTTTATAAAATTATGTATAGTTTTGGTCTTACCCTTGTAATAATCCTTTGCCGACAAAAGCTTGTTTTCAAGGAAATTACTCGGGCAGACAAATAAGTCAACCTTCTTATAGGTGCGAAGGAGAGAATAGAGCTTGGCTTCTATAACGCCTAAAATACTTTTAACAGTGGAGGCGTGAATACATTTATTTTTAATGCAGCTCAGGTGTGAGCCGTAGACACACTTTTCGCAAGGACAGTTTTTGTCGAAGTTGTAGAGAAGGTGGTTTGGACAAATCATCTGATAGTCGTGTACCGTCTGAACAAGGGGCACGCCCTTCTTCTTTACACCGTAGATTATGGAGGGAGTAAGCTGGAAGTTTATGTTGTTCATATGGACGATATCGGGCTTGAAGTGGTCTATCACCTGCATTA
>JAZNZV010000077.1:0-2436 GCA_045595105.1 Eubacteriales bacterium
GGATAAAGCTTCACCCCACAGGAGCATATCTCTTCTGGGGTGAAGAGGAATATCTCAAAAGATACTGCCTTGACGAGCTGAGAGCCGTTGTAAAAAACGAGGGCATGGAAGACTTCAACCGCACGGTTATCGACTTCGACCGAGAGGGTACCATGAAGGACGTGGAGGACGCCGTGGACTCACTCCCCGTTATGGCAGAGCACAAGATAGTTGAAATATGGGGTCTCGACCTCATGACTCTGAAAAAAGAGGACGAAAAAAGACTTACCGACGCTGTTAAAAGCATTGCTAAGGACACTATTTTCGTAATCTTCGAGAGACTTGACGAGCTCGATTTATCTACCAAAAAGTCAAAGGAGCGCAAGATAATAAAGGACTTGTCCGCTCTTATGACCGTCACCGAATTCCCAAGGCAAAGCGAAATGAAGCTTCTTTCCTGGACAGATAGGATATTTAAAGCTGCCGAGGTGAGAATTTCCGACTTCAATATAACGAAAATGATAAAGCTTTGCGACTTTAGTATGACAAGGCTGAAAAGTGACAGCGAAAAGCTTATAGCCTACTGTAAGCGTAACTTTCTTGACACCGTTCCGAATGAAATAATAGATATGCTTGTAAAGCCTACCGCTGAAAATGAAGCGTATGAGTTTACCGATGCCTTTATCCGCAAGAATAAAAAAGAGGCGTGTACTATCCTTGAAAACCTTAAAGGTCAGAACGTGGAAGCCGTGATAATCCTCTCTATTATTCAGAAGGCTGTAAATTCCCTTTCGGTAATTAAATCCTCGAGAGGGAAGCTTTCAGACGCTGATATCTCGGCTGTTACGGGACTTTTCCCTTGGCAGATAAGGAACTATCTTTCCGCTTCTTCCAATTGGACGAGCGAAGAGCTTGCGAAGGCTACACACTTGTCATTTCTTTGTGACGGCGACTTGAAGAGCACGGGCATTGCCCCCTACGTACTCATCGAAAGGCTGGTTGTTTCGATTTTATGAAAATTCCCGTAAACGAGGTCATAGTGGTCGAGGGCAGATACGACAAGATAAAGCTTGACTCTATTCTGGACGCCGACGTGATAACCCTCGACGGCTTTGGAGTATTCAAGAGCGAGGAAAAAAAGGCACTTATAAAGAGCTCTGCAAAAAGGCGTGGAATTATAGTTCTTACCGACAGTGACGGTGCAGGACTCGTCATAAGAAACCACGTCATGAGCATCACAGGGGGAGAAGGGGTGACAAACCTCTATATCCCACAGATAGAGGGCAAGGAGAAGCGCAAGACGTCACCCTCCAAGGAAGGACTATTGGGAGTTGAAGGCGTTGACCCTGATATTCTTCGTGATATTTTTGAGAATTACAGAGCCTCTTCAAAAAGAGAGACAGAGATAACGAAAGCGCATCTTTACGCCGACGGCTTTATCGGAAAAGAGGACTCGTCGGAGAAGAGAAAACGCCTTGCAAAAAAGCTCTCATTACCCGAGAACATAAGCACAAATGCCCTTATTTCAGCACTTAATATAGTGTTGACCTTAGAAGATTATAAAAAAGTATGTGAGGAATTATAAATGATAAAAAGTATGACAGGCTACGGAAGAGCCGTACTTGAAAAAGAGGGAATGGAGCTGACCTTTGAGCTGAAAAGCGTCAACAACCGTTATCTCGATACATCTGTCAGATATCCACGTGCCTACGGATACCTTGAAGAGAAGATAAAAAGGGAGGTCGGCGCACACACCACAAGAGGTAAGGTGGACTGTTATCTCGGTATAAACGTACTTGAGGACACACTCACCAAGGTGTCGGTAAATCATGCGCTCCTTGAAAGCTACCTTGCAGTTTTCCGTGAGGTAGAGGAAAAGTACTCACTTCGTGACGATATCGGCGTGTCTGTTGTTACAAGACTTCCCGACGTTATCGGAACGAGAAGTGAAGAAGAGGACGAGGAAAAGATGTTCGCCCTCGTTCGTGAGGTTATGTCAAAGGCGCTCTCCGATTACGATAATATGCGTGAGACCGAGGGCAAAAAGCTCTACGACGATATTCTTACAAAGCTTGACAGAATAGAGGAAATAAGACAGGAGATAATCAAGCTGTCCCCCGCTTCTGTCAAGGCTTATGAGGAAAGACTCCGTCAGAGAATAGAGGAGCTCCTCGGGAATACCTCCTACGATGAAACAAGAGTTATCACCGAGGTGGCACTCTTCGCCGATAAGGTTGCCGTAGACGAGGAAACAACACGCCTTGCAAGTCATCTCTCTCAGTTCAAGGATATAATGAAGGGAACTGCCCCCGCAGGACGAAAGCTGGACTTCTTGACCCAAGAAATAAACCGTGAGGTCAACACCATCGGCTCAAAATGTCAGGAGCTTGAAATCACCCGTCTTGTGGTTGAAGCAAAGAGCGAGATTGAAAAGATAAGAGAACAGATTCAGAATAT
>JAZNZV010000078.1:0-5356 GCA_045595105.1 Eubacteriales bacterium
AAACTGTCCGCCCTTCATTTTTTCCAGGGCACTTAAAAGCTCTTCCTTGCTGAACACGTCCTGTAAGCTCTGCATAGGTACGGCGTGAGTTACCTTTTCGAACTTGTCAAGTACAGCGCCGCCTACTCTTTTTGTGGGGGAGGTGGGACTGTCAAATTCAGGATGCTCCTTTTCTAAATCCTGAAGCTCACGGTATAGCGCATCGTATTCGTAGTCGGGTATCTCGGGGGAATCCTCGACGTAATATTTCTTACTGTGATATTCAAGAAGCCGTCTTAGCTCTTCTATTCTTTCTTTTACCATTTTAACCACTTTTCACCTTTTTTTATGTTTATATTATTATACCCGAATATCTCTTTTATGTCAAACATTAATGGTTGATTTTGAGAAATTTTCGTGGTATAATATTTCTATTAATTTAAACGGATATTTATCTATTATTGTAAAAAGGGAGAAATGTATGAAAATAGAGAAAATTTCTAAAATAAAAGGTGGACGTCAAGACGGTGCTGTCAGTAACGGCTTTTACTTTAGCTTCAACCATTTAGGTGAATGCACTGTGTATGAAATTAAATCTCTTTGTCTTTCAGGTGACGCAGAGTCACAGCCTTTTGCAGAATTCACATTAGATAAAAACGATTTTATAAAGCCTCACAGTAATTCAGTATCCTTTGGAAACGAGTATTATGACAAAGATGACGAGTTCCCGTTGTTGTATACAAACATATATAACAACTATGCTAACTCAGAAAATAAGCTAAAGGGTGTGTGTCTGGTCTACCGTCTCCAAAGAAAAGAAAACGTATTTAGCTCTACTCTTGTGCAGATGATTGAAATCGGCTTCACTGAGGACGAAAGTCTTTGGAAATCCGTTGGTGAAAAAGAAGACGTCAGACCATTTGGAAACTTTACCATTGATAGGGAAAGAAGTATTTTGTACGCCTTCACAATGAGAGACAACACGAATTCTACAAGATATTTTTCATTTAAATTACCACAAGTCAGCGAAGGTGAGCTTAACGAAAAATATAATGTAAAAAAGGTAGTATTGAATAAAGAGGATATCATAAGCTACTTTGATTGTGACTATCATCATTACATTCAAGGAGCAACCTGCCACGAGGGTATCATTTACTCTTTAGAAGGCTTTACTGACAGCCTTGACAATCCTCCGACACTTCGTGTTATAGATACAAAGTCGAAAAAAGAAGTTGCTTTTAAGTATTTTAGTGAGCTCGGCACGAGCGTTGAGCCCGAAATGATTGATTTTAGCGAGGATACCTGCTATTATACCGACCACAACGGAAACGTGTATAAAGTAACTTTTTGATTTGAATTTACCAAATCTGACGATTTTATCAAGGAGAAAATAACATGAAAGCGACAGTAATTCAACCCCCTTATTCAAGGGACGTTAGTTTCAGCGACGAATACTTTGATTATAAGATAAAGATGCTTGACAACTGCGATGACTCGATGGATATTATCGTCCTTCCCGAGTACAGCGACGTGCCCTGCGCTACGTCTACGAAAGAAGAGACCTTCTATTATCATAAGAAGTACATAGATACGCTTCTCGCAAAATGTCGTGAAACCGCTATAAGATGTAATGCACTTGTTTTTGTAAATGCATTATACGAAATTAATAATAATTATCGTAATACCACTTACGTTTTTGACCGTAAGGGTGAGGTTGTGGGCAAGTACTTTAAAAAGCACCTGCCACCTCTTGAGCTTGAAACACTCGAGCTTGACTCAGATTATACCTTTGAATATTCAAAGCCCTACGTAATTGAAATCGAAGGACTTCGCTACGGCTTTTTAACCTGCTACGATTTTTATTTTTACGAAGCCTTCGGCGCTATTGCGAGAGAAAACGTCGATATTATCATCGGTTGCTCTCTTCAGCGAAGTGACAGCCACGACGCTATCGAAATTATGTGCCGTTTCCTTGCCTACAATACCAACGCATACGTTATCCGCTCCTCTGTCAGCTTTGCCGAGGACTCGGATATCTGCGGTGCAAGTATGATAGTTTCTCCCTACGGAAAAGTTCTCGAAAATATGAAGGGTAGGTTCGGCATGGCGAGTGTTGAATTCGACCCGAGTGATAAGTACCTCAAGCCCGCAGGCTTCGGTAACCCCGATGCACCTCACTACGAGTACATAGAGTATGGAAGAAAGCCCTGGCAGTACAGAGTAGGCGGTGGAGCAATTATCAAAGGCGATAAATATATGCCTTATCCCCGAGTATGTGCCCACAGAGGAATGAACACTACCGCACCCGAAAACAGTATGCCCGCATTTGGTACGGCAGTGGCTCTCGGTGCCGTTGAAATAGAATTTGACCTGTGGCCCACCCTTGACGGCGAGATAGTTTCCTGCCACGACAGAAGCCTTGAAAGAGTATCAACGGGGACAGGACTTGTCACAGACTATACTTATGAGGAGCTTTTAGAGTTCGACTTCGGTGTGAAGAGAAACGAAAAATTCAAGGGACTGAAAATCGTCAGATTTGAGGATATTCTCAAAAAGTTTGCAGGGCAGACTATTATGAATATCCATATAAAGCCACTTTCGGACAGCGAACCTTACCCCGAAGAGGCAATGAAAAAGATAGTATCTCTTGTAAGGCAGTACGACGCTGAGCATCACGTCTATTTTATGCTTGCTCGTGACGTTATGATAAAGCAGTTTAAAGCTTATGCCCCCGATATTCCCGTCTGTGTAGGACACTTCGAGCCTCAGGCGTGGGAAATAGTCGACAGAGCAATCGAGCTCGGCTGTGAAAAGGTACAACTTTTCAAGCCATACTTTAACGCCGAAATGATTGAAAAAGCCCACAGACACGGTATCAGATGCAACGTCTTTTATGCCGATGAGGAAGAGGAAGCCAAGAAGTATATAGAGATGGGAATAGACACTATTTTGACAAACGATTATAATTTGATTTCCCAGACAGTACAGAGGAAGAAATAACAATGACCTATCTTTTCGATTTTGACGGAACGCTCGTTGACTCAATGCCAACGTTTGTAGCGGTAATGCTGAGAATTCTCGACGAAAATAATATTGAATATGGCGACGATATTGTAAAAATCATAACGCCTCTCGGGTATGCAGGTACTGCAAGGTACTATAAGACTTTAGGACTTGAACAGTCAGAGGAAGAGCTTATAGCTCTTATGAACCGTTACGCATACGACGAGTACGTTTATAATATCCCTGCAAAAAATAACGTTATAGATACCCTTCACACCTTGAAGGATAGGGGAGACTCCTTGAACGTTCTTACTGCAAGCCCCCACACAGTGCTTGACCCTTGCCTTAAAAGGCTTGGCATTTATGACCTGTTTGACAACGTTTGGTCATGTGATGATTTTAAAACCACCAAGGCCGACCCCGATATTTATAAAATGGCGGCAAAGTGCATGAGCACCGACGTTGAAAACGTCCTCTTTCTTGACGATAACCTCAATGCCGATAAGACAGCCAAGGTGGCAGGCATGAAGGTCTGCGGAGTGTATGATGATTCTTCTGCTGAGTACACCGATGAAATGAAAGCCGTTACCGACTTTTATATCTATGATTTTAAAGAGCTTTTGGAGATATAAAAATGAAACTTTCATTAGAACAAATAAAAGATATTACCTCGGGTGCAATACGTGTCGAGGATAGCGATGGTAAAATTAATTTCTTCAGATTTACCAAAGAGGAAGAAGAACTTTATAAAAGCACTAGCTCTGATTTTTATATGAAGAGCTTTTCGACAAGCGGTATAAAGCTCCACTTTAAAACCAATAGCACGAAACTGTCACTTAAAGCGTTTGTCACCTCGGGTAGCTCCCGAAAGTACTTTGCCTTTGACCTCTTTGTAAACGGAGAGCATAAAGACAGCCTTGATAATTTTTCTCACGTCAGCTTACCTGAGTGCTATACAACAGTAGAGCTTGACCTCGGTCGCTTTGAGAAGACCTTTGATTTAGGCGTGGGGAAAAGTCAGTCACTCTTTATTTCCCATGGTCTGTGAAAGCCGAAATAGAGGAGATATCCATTGATGACGGCTCGTTTATCACACCAATAAATAATGATAAAAAAATACTTATGTACGGCGACTCCATTACCCACGGGTATGACGCACTCAATCCCTCCAATAAATATGCCACTCGACTTGCAAATGCACTTGGATATGATGAGTACAACAAAGCAATCGGAGGAGAAATTTTCTTTCCCGCTCTTGCAAAAATCAAACAGCCATTTACCCCCGATATTATTACGGTTGCCTATGGAACTAACGACTGGAGCAAAACAGATAAGGTATTATTTGATAAAAACTGTAAAGCTTTTTTTGAAAATTTAGCCGAGAACTACCCCGACACTCCTATCTTTGCCATAACTCCCATATGGCGAAAGGAAATACCTACCGCAACAAAACCCTTCGGAGATTTCTCACTCATTGAAGAGGGAATAAGAGAAGCAGCAAAGAATTTGAAGAACGTAACTGTTGTAAGAGGCTTTGATTTCGTTCCCAAGGAAGAAAAATACTTTGCAGACCTTCGACTTCACCCAAATGATACAGGCTTTGAATGTTATTTTAAAAATCTTTATAAAGAGATAGATAGGTAACTCCATGGCACAGAATCCATTAGTATATCAGGTATTTCCGGCAGTTGTTCCTGCTGACAAGGAAAGTGAAATTACTGTTGTAAGTCACGACGGTCCCTATCGTTTTTATGACGATTTGACTTATGAAATTCAGTTTTGGCCTCTTGATGAAAGTGATACTCCCTGCGATGAAGAAATATCAAGAGTAGGCTATGCAAATAACAAAATAACCTATTATGCAAAGCCCGTCAACGGAGAAATTAAAATTAAATATTTCTTCAAGGGTGAACAGGAATGGCGCATTCACGTGAGCTGTCAAGAGTACGATAAGTATTGTATGTCTACTTGGTCAAATCACGTTCCCAAATGGAACTACCTCATAAATTATCCAAAAAAAGGAATTGACGTGAACGTTTATTCACTTTATCCCGATTTATATGAACGAAGAGCCCTATCGGGAGACCTGCACATCCATACAATCAATTCCGACGGAAGCGAGACCCCCGAGCTTGTGGCTGCCTCTTACAGAAAGGCGGGACGTGATTTTATATCAATTACTGACCACCACCTGTATAATACCTCAAAGAACGCCGAAAAGCTCTTTTCGTTTGTTAAGAACTTTAAGATCATGCCGGGCGAAGAAATACACAACGGCTACGCAGGACTTTTTCATATGGTCAATATCAACAGTAAGTATAGCGTTAACGACGTGTACCTTAACGAAAAAGAGCGTGTTGACAGAGAAATAGAA
>JAZNZV010000079.1:0-11780 GCA_045595105.1 Eubacteriales bacterium
TTTTTGGCTGGGGAGGCTGGGATCGAACCAGCGCAATGCGAGAGTCAAAGTCTCGTGCCTTACCACTTGGCTACACCCCAATGACCTTGTTATTTTATCATACATGTTCAAATTTGTCAACAAAAAATAAAATAACAATTAAAAACCTTTGAAAAATATTTGACAACATCTATTAAATGTTTTATAATAAGATGATAAATTGTTTGAGGTGATAGTATGACGAAAAAGCGTTTGCTTGTTTTTGGAAATTCTTATATGGATTTTTCTGTTAAGGTTAAGAGAGCACCCGAAAGGGGAGAGACTGTTGTCTCAACTCTCGACCATTCCTTCCTTCCTGGGGGACTCGGAACTATTTCTGCAACTACCGCCTCGAAATATGGCACTGACGTTATATACTCTACCAGAATAGGAGAGGACGAAAACGGTGAAAAGCTACTCAAGTCTTTAACGTCCTCTGACGTTGACGTGAGATTTGTAAAAAGTGATAAGAGAAAGAAAACGGGAATTAATTCTATTGTTATTGAAAACGGAAATAAGACAAGAACTGTGACCTTCCCCGGCGCTAATACTTCTCTTTCTTACGATGATATCGAAAGCGCCTTCATGTGCTATCCTGACGCAATACTTTTAAACTGTGATTTGCGTAGTGATTTTATATTAGATGCCGTAAAATTTGCGTCAAACACTAACGTTCCCGTAATTCTCTCATGTGGCTCAGAATTAACTGACCTTGATATTGAAGATTTAGGAGAGGTTGAAATTTTCTCACCTAACAGAGATGCTGTTTATAAAATAACAGGAATTGATCCAACTGATGCTAACTCCGCTTTACATGCATGCGTAAAAATCATAAACAAAATTAAGTGTAAGTACATCGTTATCAAGCTTGGTGAAAGAGGCTGCTTTGTTTTTGACGGCGTATATTCCGAAATTATCCCTGCTCTCGACGTTGACGTAACTGACACAACTATGGCAGGAACGATATTTACCGCCGCTTTAGCTCACAAGTATCTTGAAACGGGTGATATAAGCCTTGCCTCAAAATTCGCAAATACATCGGCATCCCTGTCCGTCTCTAAAGACGGAGCATATTCTTCTATTCCGGAATTAGAAGAAATCTTATCTATGGTTTAAAATAAATGATTTGGAGTTTCTATGCAAAGAATATCTTTAAAATTTGACTGCCTTGACATATACAATTTAGCAATTCACAACAACTCAATACCTTTGATAGATGAAATAAGAATTTTTAACGAGTCTGACATAAATTTAAAAAATATTGAATTAGAAATCACGTCATCTCAAAGCTTTTTCAACGACTACGTAAAAAAGATCGGTAACCTTTCATCGGGCAGATATATTATTATAAATCCTCATGACCTTGAAATCGACTTGACCAAGGTCATGTATTCTGTTGTGCCTATTAATACTGTTGTATACGTAAAGCTTAAAAGCATGGGGGAGGTTATTTGTGAAAGCTCAAAACCCGTGACCCTTCTTCCTTACAACTACATTCCGTCTGTTAATACATATACCGAGTTAGTATCCTCTCTCGTTACTCCCGAACAAGAGGAAGTAAAAGCACTTGTCCCTGTTGTTTTAGATTTTTTGAAAAAGGACTATAACACTCCCATAAATCAAGATATGTGGAATTACAGCGACAGAACGGTTACTGATTCTATAATTAAATCCATATATAACGCAATTTGCAGCATCAAAATTTCATTTAACACCACACCGATAAGCGAGAACGTTCCCAATAAAGTGAGGCTTGCGGAATCGGTTCTCAAAAACAAAAGCGGCACTGCTCTTGAGATTGCGCTGTTAACCGCTTCGTTATCGGAAAAGCTCGGAATTAACACTTTTCTTGTTTTTGCTCAAGATAAAATATTATTAGGCTTTTTCTATCGCAAAGAAACGTTTGAGACGTGTGTATGCGATGATGCAAGACCGTTTGCACAATTAAAAGACGGAAGCTGTGAACGCTTTTCCGTTATAGACACAACGTCTATGATTTATGGCACTTCTGTATCATTTGATAGCAGTTCAATATCAGCCCAAAAGATTATTGATTCTTGTGATGCTCCAATAATTGTTGATATAGCTCGCTGTCGAAAAGACGGATACAAGCCTATCCCTTCAAGAATCAAGCAAAATGACAGTATTATTTTTGAAGTTGTCACCGAAAAGGTGGAAGAGTCTTACAGCGACGATTCCAACGTTACCAAGAGCTTTGACAGCTTCTTAAACATAGTCAAAAACAAAATCATAAACAATACTGTCAACAATTCTCTTATATCCATAGATAAAAATACTGCTCAGTTTTTAATCGGCTCGTCAAAATTTATTTTGAGTAAAATAATGTTTAACGGTAAAGTTAATTTAAAAAACTTTCCGTTAAGTAATTCTCTTGATGACGATACCTTTTTCACTAAGCTTATTCAATTGAATAAGAATATAGATGACACCGACTTATCGGGTAGTGTAACGACTTTTCACGACAAAGAAGCTTTAAAATCTATTACAGAGCACATTTCAGAAAAATCTAAGGGTGAAAACCGTGCTTGCGTAGCTTTTGGAGTCATCAAATACAAGTTTAACGAAGAAAACGTATTTGCTCCTATATTCCTTTTACCTGTTTCATACGGAGTTGATAATACTGGATTTTCATATTTAAAGTTCAATGCCAACAACTCTGTTATCAATCCCTGCCTTAACGACTTACTTGAAAAGTTATTTATACCTTTTGACAGTAAAAAATATAGCAATGACGTTGCCGAAAGCTATGATGAGCTCATTGCAGACCTTTCAGAAGCTATATCTGATACGCACAACGTTGATGTCTATGATATTTCATGCGTTTCTGTTTTTAAGATTAGTGATAATGCTCTGTCTTCACTTGCTTCTCCTGAATACCTTTCAAAGAGCGATTTTATAACCAGAGCGTTTTCTACCGATAACAAGGAAAAAGAAAAGTCTGATAGCTTAAACTTTTCGGCACTTGATATTCCTTTTTCCCTTGATAATGCACAAGCTCAAGCTGTATCACTTGCTGAATCTAACGATTGCACTATAATAAACGGACCTAATGGAAGCGGTAAAACGCTCTCTTGTGCATCGCTTGCATTTTCCGCTATAAGGCGTGGGGAAAGGGTATTGTATCTTTCTAATTCTTCTGCAAACATTAAAAAGTTTATCGAGCTTGCTGAAAAATCATCATTTGCAAGCGATATAATGACCATTTTTGACAGTGAAAAATCGATAAATTCTTTTGAAACTCTCAATACTCTATCTTTCACTAAAGACGTCTCTGACGAACTTATAACCTTGAAAAACGACCTTAACAAAATTATTTGTGACAGAGATGCTTATTTTGAAAGCTTGCACAAAGTAAAAGAAATTGGTTTTTCTCTTTACGAAGCCGTTTCTCAATACGAAAGGTATCGCTCGTTCCCATATTCGGTTACGTTTACCAATAGTGAAATAGAAAAGCTCACACGTGATTCAGTGGTTGCATGGTTTGATGCGGTTTCTTCGTTAGCCAAGTCCGGCTCAGACTGTAAAGAGCCTCATTCCAATCCTTTGTTTTTCGTAAAGGCAAAAGAGTTTTCATATGACGTAAAATCTAAAGCGGCAGTCGCACTCAGCCGTCACCTTTCCATTACGCAGAAGTTTATAAATTCACAAAATGCTCTTAGTGAATTTTTGGGAATTGAAATTCCCATTATGCGTGAAAACCAAACTGACGTTTTATTCAAGCTGTCGGATTTTGCACAAAATAAGTCCGAGCTACTTCATTATGGTTTCTTTTTACGCAAGGACTTACATAACGATTTGTCAAGCATAGAAAACTTAATTTTGCATTGTGACGATATTTTTGAGCTGAAAGACTTTTTGAACAATAATTTCACCGAGGATATTATTAACCTTGACTGCGACAGTCTTCTCGGAGAGTGGAGGGGTGCTAACTCAAAATTTGCTTTTGCCAAGTCCTCGGCACTCTCTTTAGTGAAAAACAAATTAAAAGCGTATGCAAAATCTCCTAAGATAATTACTAACGAAAATTTTGTTGAATTATTATCTAAAATTTCCAGATACAAGAATTCTATTAGTCTGATAGAAGAAAATGCAAAAACGGTGTATGAGATTACGGGAATAGATTTGAAATCAAAGCTTGAACAAAACGAGTCTCAAATCTTTTCTGAAATCAAGCTCAAAATAGATACCGCTGCAGAATTCATGCTTTTAATAGACGAAATCTATGAATTTGAAAAAAAACCTGCCACTATCTATGCACATTGCTCAAACATTTTCAAGAATCCCGATAAGGTGAAAAATGACATTTCCCCCTTGTTCAATGAATTTTCTTCCTGTTTAAAGGATTATAAAGCTTCAGAAGAAGAGCTGACACAGCTTTTAGAGCTTGATATCTCTTGTGCAAAGGAACAAAATAATAAGCTATGGTATTATTTTGTAATTCAATTCTTTGAGCGAATGCTTGAGAATATAGACCTATTGAAATATTGGTGTAAGTGGAACGTAGAAAAGGAAAAATGCATAAGCATTGGTTTGTCAAACGTTGTTAAGCTTTATGAAACCGAACAAATCACGTCAGGCGACATAAAAAATGCATTCTTGAAAGGCTTTTTCAAATCTGTTAGCGAATATTTCCTTTCATGCGATTCTAACGTTAATAATTTTTCTTCTGATAGACAATTAAACGAAAATGCTTTCATTTCATCAAAATTAAGATCTTACAGAAAGCTAATCAAAGAAGATTTAAACTTTAGAGTTAATGACAATATAACAAATTATTTGAAAAACGTTGCAAAGCTTTCTTCCGACGAGGCGGAAGTTTTACTAAAGAACAAATTTGGATTTGGTAATTATCACAACAGCGACTCTGACAATTTAAGTCTTCTTCAGAAGGTTAAGCCTTGCTTTGTATGTGAATCACCAATGTTTTTGTCAAAGTTTAAATCTTTGCCACAATTTGATTTAATTCTTGTAGATTCAAATTATTTTGACGTTCCATATAATCTGTTTTTGTTAATGCCTTTAACAAAGCGTTTTGTTTATACAGAGTCAAAAAACACAAGATTTGGTCAAATCCTAAAAAACATGGGAGCAAGCTCGTGTGAGCTTAATTGGTTTTACAATTCTAATTACACCTACGTTCTCGCAAACGAACTGTTTTATAATAACTCCATGTCACTAACTCCTTTGATGTCACGTCCAAGATATGGCATAAACGTTATAGAACAGCTCGGAAATTTTGAAAAAAAGAAAACACGTGTCAATATCATCGAGGCAAGCGCTGTTGTTGATGAAATAATTAAGTACTTAAGCGACTCCACCGAAAACACTGTCGGGGTATATACCATGACAGAGGAACAAAAGAAGCTGATAGAAGTACTTTTGCAAAAGAGAGTAGGGGACGTAGCTCAAAAATTTCTTGCTGATAAATCTTTGTTTATAAGAAGCTTTGAGTCGGCGTCGTATGAGTCAAGAGACGTTATAATATTTTCAACAGTTTTTTCAGAAGAGCAACACTCAAAGTACAAGGAATCTATCACTAAGACTATTCCTGAATTGTCAAAGCCCTGGAGCATTGACTGTCTTATCAACGTTCTGACATCAGCAAAAAAGGAGTTTACTCTCATCACTTCGCTGTCAGATGAGTCTCTCGATAACTTCAAGACAACTGAGAGCAATTATTGCACCTTCAAGAAAACTCTGAGAAGATTTTTTGACACGTCCGAAACAAGGAATCAAGAAATCAATGCAAACAATACCGTTGAAAATTCAATAATCAGACAAGTCGCTGATTTTATTGAGTCTTTGGGATATAGAGCGGATCTAAGCGTTGGTTGCAATCATTCAAGGGTTGATATCGCTGTTAAAAACAAAGGTAACGATAATTACTTGCTGGGAATAATTTTCGATGAAACTGCCTATGTAAACAGCAAAGACTTCTTTGGTCGCAATTTGATTTTACACAATCTGGATAGGATAGGTAATTGGAAAATATTAAGAATACACACAATAGATTGGTTTGAAAATCAGAGCAATCAGCTTGATTTAATTTCAAGTGTTTTGAATGACGACAAATTTGAAACACAAATTTCTATTAATTCTTAATGAATAAAATCACAGCTTTCCGAATATGATTTAAAAAAAGCCGGAGGAAAGCTATGACAACCACTAAACCAAACAACAAAAATGCTTTTACTGTTTTTTTAAAGACTGCACTGTCATCTGCGGGTATAGGTTCGATAATTTCTCTTGTCATCATGTTTTTTATTACGTTTTTTATCGTAAAAATAAACAAGCATGAGATGTTTCATCCTATACTTGCAGTTATAATACAGTCATTACCTGCATTAATATCCGGAAGTATTATGGGAAAGCTTTATGGACATTCCTTATTAATTTTAGGAATAGCCGAAGGCGTTATAATTGCACTTTTCTACCTATTTATTTCGTTTTGCTTTTTTATTGACGATATCAATTTTAACTCTTTTCTGACTTCTGTACCTTACATAATTTCCTCATCGGTTTTAGGAAGTATAACGTCTGGAAGTAAGAAGAAAAAAATCAAATAACTACTATGTCAAATCGCCCGAAAATATTGATTTTTCGGGCGATTTGTGTTATATTAAAATAAAAGGAGGTTAAAATGAAAAAAGTTTCTTTGCTGTTTATTTTTTTGCTTTTATTTTTAACCTCTTGCTCTTTTTCTTCTCATATTAATTCCCGTTTTGCGTACGAAAGCGAGTCGGCTTTAAACATCGAGTCTGCTTGTACTCCGACAGCAAATCTTGCGTATGCTTCCACAACGAACGAAGATATTTCCGTTATGGATATGGGCGGAACAATTGTTGCCTTCCCAAAGATTTCAAATCCTAACGTAGAAGAAATGCTAAGTATGGAAATAGAAAACTTTCTGCATTCGTTAGACCTGCCATTTAAGCCTTCATACGTTGATTTTTTCGTATCGGAAGCGTATAATACAAGAACGTATACTTTTTTTGTATCTGACACTCTTGACACCATAAGAGACCATACCTACAGATTTTCATATGACGTCAATAGCTTTGAAGAAAAGCATGTACTTGATTTTGTATCAGCCGAACGTTTTTTAGAGCTGACAGGCGAAGAATGTGATACTGTTGACTCTTTTGAAATACTGTCCAATGGACTAAATGCCTTTATAGGTGACAGTGCGTATTTTATCAGTAGCGATGAATTTGATATTGAAAAGCAAATATCAGTTTTCTTCCCCGAAAATTACGCTCCCGTAATTGATAAAAACGAGAAGTACGTTGCTATAACTTTTGATGACGGTCCAAATCCCTATTCTACTACCGACTTACTCAAAGTGCTGAAAGACAACGACGTGAAAGCGACCTTTTTTATGGTAGGTTATAATATTGAGGAATATCCAGGAATTGTCAGAAAAGTATACAACGACGGTCATGATATCGGTATACATTCTTATGGGCACGCCAATTATTCTTTAATGGAATTTGACGACGTCCTCTCTGATATTGATAAATGCTCTGATTTGATATTCAACGCAGTAGGGAAGAGACCATATTTAGTAAGACCCCCTTACGGCAGTATAAACGTTCAAGATATCGAAACAGATGATTATTTCTTTGTAAACTGGAACGTTGACC
Organism: Eubacteriales bacterium; assembly: GCA_045595105.1. Taxonomy (GTDB): domain Bacteria; phylum Bacillota; class Clostridia; order Oscillospirales; family SIG627; genus RGIG6353. The sequence continues at coordinate 7,683 of JAZNZV010000079.1, forward strand.
CATGTGACTGGAAGCTCACGTCAGCAGAAGAAATATCTGCCGAAGCTGTTAAATATACCAGACCCGGTTCAATAATTCTACTCCATGACATTTACAACGTTTCATGTGACGCTACAGATATCATAATTAAAAAATTAAAGGCTGACGGATATAGGTTTGTTACTATCAGCGAATATTTTAATTTGCAGGGTAAGAAGCCTGACAATAAGCTTCATTTTTACTTGGAGGATTATAATGTCAAAGAAAACTAAAATAATTTTAGTAATATCTGTGGTTTTCGTGATTTTCATAGGATTTTTTGTTTATATGATTACTACCCCCTCTGTGCTTTTACCTGACCCATTACAGAATTTTTCTGAGGGATTTGAAAAAGAATACACCCAAGCCGACAACAAATACAATCCGGACGACAAAACGATAATCTACTATCCTGCCGACTTCAATGAAAACATCTACAATGATGAAGAATTTGTAGACTTAATGAATTTATACGCCCTTGAGTATATTAGTGAGGACGTTAACTACAAATTAAGTGAGAACGATTTAGAAAAGATTGGTGGAGACCTTGCAGTATTTTTCTACCAATATTTCACTGATATAAGAAACGGAGATGCAGATAAATACAACTCCTACTTCGATGAGCGTGCTTTTAAGTTAAGAGAAAAAGCAAGCGAATTTACAATGCAACAAATATACGATATCGTCATCAAGCCCTTACAAATTGAGCCTGACCTTGACGAAAAAGATTATGCATGGGTATATGAATCGGACATCGAGCCGATTTACGTAGACGTAAGTTATAAGATCAGAAAGAACAATGGCACCTTCAGATTAGGCGTAAACAGTGATACTGCAAAGCCTCAGTTATATATTCTTTACAAGCAAGAAGATACCTATAAAATTATTAATATAGTGGATTATACCCCTATATATCTTTAAGGAGGAAATTATGAAATACCTTGTTATACTCGGTGACGGTATGGCAGATTATAAAATCGAGGAATTAGGAAACAAAACGCCCTTGGAATATGCTAAAAAGCCTCATATGGACTACATAGCGAAAATGGGCTTTAACGGCGTTGCAAAAACAGTTCCAGACGATATGGTTCCCGAAAGTGATACTGCTAACCTTGCCATCTTAGGATATGACCCCAAAATCTACTCTAAGGGTCGTTCTCCTCTCGAAGCCGCAAGCATGGGACTTAAGATGTCTAAGACTCAATACGCTTTCAGATGTAACGTAGTTACTTTATCCGACAACGAGAACTATGAAGACAAAATAATGCTTGACCACAGTGCCGGAGAAATATCTACCGAAGAGGCAACTGAATTAATAAACACAATTCACGAAAAATTAGGAAATGAGGTTCGCAGCTTTTTCCCGGGTGTGAGTTATAGACACTGCTTAATTTGGGATAACCCTCCAGGATATGACGTCAATGAACGAATTTACGATTTTTCACGCCCACATGACATCATTGGCAAAAGGATAAAAGATTTTCTTCCCAGTGGAAATGTAGGCGACGCATATAAAGAGTTATTTGTTCGCAGCGCTGAAATATTAAAAGACCACCCTGTAAACCAAAAAAGACGAGCGCTCGGCAAAAATGAAGCAAACTCAATATGGCTTTGGAGTCCAGGAAAGAAGCCTCAGCTTTCTTTGTTCTCTGACAAATTTGGACTTAAAGGAACTGTTATATCGGCAGTTGATTTAATAAAAGGAATTGGACTCTGTGCAGGAATGAGCTCAATCGATGTTGAAGGAGCAACAGGTAACTATAAAACAAATTATTGCGGAAAAGCTGACGCTGCAATAAATGCATTCAAGGACGGAAGTGACTTTGTTTACGTTCACGTTGAAGCTCCCGACGAGTGCGGACACACTGCAGACGTTAAGAATAAAGTAAAGTCAATAGAAGATATCGACGAAAAGATACTCGGTCCCGTTATGGATTATTTAAAGTCAACAGGGGAGGACTACAAGGTTCTTGTTATGCCCGACCATCCTACTCCTTGTTCAATCAGAACACATTCCCACGAAAACGTTCCTTTTGCTATTTTTGATAGCAGAAAAGCACTTAATCAAGGAATTGATGCTTTCACCGAAGACAATGCATTAAAAGCGGGCTATTACATACCCGACGGATACAATTTACTTGAAAAGCTATTTATAGAAAAAGGTAGTGTATAATACACTACCTTTTCTTCTTTTTCTTTGCTGAAAAACCAAAGCTACCAATTTTTCTACCCAATTCGAGATAATCTCCATGGGAGTAAGCTACAAGCTTTGCTTTCTTTAAATCGAGCTTACCGCTTTCGGATATTAATGCTTCATCAACGTCAACCGCAACGACTTTGGCTAAAAACATATGGTGAGTTCCGAGAGGAATAATCCTTTCAACCTTACATTCTATATTAATAGGGCTCTCAGATATTAAAGGAGCACTAATTTTCGAGCTTTTTTCTGGCGTTAATTTATACTTTTTAAACTTGTCAATTTTGGCTCCGGTATATACCCCGCATTGATCTGTTTTTCGTACCAAATCCTTTGTTACAAGATTTATAACAAACTCGCCTGAGTCCTTTATAAGCTTATAAGAATGTCTTTCGGGACGAACCGAAATATAAACCATCGAAGGGTTAGTGTTAACAATTCCCGTCCACGCAATAGCTAAAGCATTGGGCTTTTTTTCATCTCCGCAGGAAACTAAAACAACAGGAACAGGGGAGAGAAGTGCCGCTGGCTTCCAAGTAATCTTATTCATAAACACCTCGGTAAAATAGTATAAGCTATTTTACTACACAGTGCCAAAAAAATCAATATTATTTTGATTTTCCTTTAAAGATAAGACCCGTAAAGTATCCAAAGAAAATTGCGCAGGTTATACCGCATGCCGTTTTTCCGATACCTCCTGTAAAAGCGCCAATAAGACCATTTTCTTTAACAGCGTTTTTCACACCTGTTGCTAACATATATCCAAATCCCGTTAAAGGGGTAGTAGCTCCGCAGGAAGCAAATTCAACTAAAGGCTCATAAACACCTATCGCCGTTAGAATTATTCCTGCACAAACGTATCCTACAAGTATACGAGCGGGTGTGAGTCTTGTTTTATCAACGAGAATTTGTGCTATCAGACATAATATTCCGCCTACAATAAAAGATATTATATACTTCATTTTTCAGCTCCTTGAAACGTGGACAAGATGTGCTATTCCGGGAATGGATTGTTTTTGCAAAACCGAGCCCGAGCTCAATAATGCGCCCGTACCTACAAACAAAACGTCATTTAATTTTTTGTTCTGAATTTGATGCAAAATGTATGATGCAAAAACTACCGCAGAACACCCACAGCCCGAGCCACCCGATACAACAGATTGCTTTTTTGAGTCATAAATCAACTCGCCGCAGTCTTTGTAATTACTTCCAAGAGTTAGCTTAAATAAGTGGGCGTTTTCTCTTACAAGATTACTACCCTCAATGCCAAGATCTCCCGTGAGTATTAAATCAAAATCCTTTTCGCTTTTGTCACTTTGCATAAAGTACCTTTGTAAAGTATCGAGGGCGGCATTTGACATTGCAGCACCCATATTATTAGCATCCTTTATACCGGAGTCATTAATTATTCCAAACATAACGGATTTGATTTTTGCTCTTCCTTTTTGTTCGTTTGATAAAACAAACCCACCCGCACCGGTTACGGTTGTCTGACTTGTTGGAGTGCGTTGAAGACCATACTCTAATGGAAATCTGAACTGTCTTTCAGACGTAGAAAAATGAGAAGAGGCAGAACAATATACGTTTTTCATGTGATTTGAATCTAACAGCATTGCTCCAAGCGCCAAGCCTTGTGCCATACTTGAGCATGCACCATATATGCCGATATAAGGGGTGTTACTATCTTTTAGTGCAAAGGAATGCGCTACACACTGGTTTTGCAAATCTCCGCCTATTACCAAATCCATATCTGATATTGAAAAACCACTTTTCTTTATAGCACATTCCGCACACATTCTGACCATTTCACTCTCTGCTTGCTCATAAGTGCTCATACCAAATCGGTCATCGGTGAGAGTTATATCAAAATACCGTCCCAAAGG
>JAZNZV010000080.1:0-13618 GCA_045595105.1 Eubacteriales bacterium
CTCTCACGGAAAAGCTCGTCAAGCGTGACGTATCGGACCGTGTCGCCGTTGTCAAGCCCCTCGGCGGGAAATTTATCGTATGCAAGAACCTTCATTCCAAAGCCTTTACAAATATCAATAAATGCACATCCAATCTTTCCAGTGCCTACAACACCTACCGTCTTACCGTGCAAGTCGAAGCCAATTAGACCGTTAAGGCTGAAGTTGAAATCTCTCGTTCTTATATATGCCTTGTGAATTCTTCTGACTGATGTGAGAAGCATGGCTATTGCGTGCTCGGCTACGGCGTGGGGAGAATATGAGGGTACGTGAAATACGGGAAGCTTTCCCTTCACATAGTTCATATCAACGTTGTTATAGCCTGCACATCTGAGAGCAACGAGCTTTACGTTCATATCCACAAGGCGGTCGATAACCCCCTTGTTTACGTTATCGTTGACAAACACGCACACTCCGTCACAATCCTTAGCAAGAGACACTGTATCCTCTGTGAGCTTGGTCTCATAAAACTTAAATTTTATTCCTTTTTCCTTGCCATACTTTTCAAAGGAAGGTCTGTCATAAGGTTTTGTATCAAAGAAAGCTATTTTCATAAAAGACACTCCAAAATGTTATTTGGATATATTATACTCAAAAAAGCACAAAATATCAAATTTTTCTGTCATAAAGAAGAGCGGCTATGAATATTACGAAAACCGAGCCTGCGTTATGAACAAGAGCGCCCGTAGTTGGGGTAAGTAATTCAAAGAACGAAAGCACTATTGCTAAAAAGTTTATAAAGAGTGAAAGTGATATGCTGAATTTTATAGTTTTGACCGTTTCAAGAGAGAGACGTTTAAGATAAGGAATTTTTGAAATATCATCGCCCATGAGTGCGATATCCGAGGCTTCCACCGCAATGTCACTTCCCATTGTACCCATTGCGATGCCAACGTCAGCCGTTTTAAGGGCAGGTGCATCATTTATACCGTCACCCACCATGCAAACCTCTTCCCCACTCTTTTTTATATCATTGATACATTTAACCTTTTCTTCGGGAAGGAGTTCAGCGCAAACGTCTTTTATGCCTGCATTTTTGCTAAAATATTCTGCTGCTCTCTTGTTATCACCCGTCAGCAATACAGAGCTTACGCCAAGTGATAAAAGCTCATCGATGGTAGCCTTTGACTGTTCTCTGAGGCTGTCGCTAAGCGTTACAATTCCAATGACCTCTTTTTCAATCATAGCGATAATACACGCCTTACCCTCGTTTCTTGCTTTTTCAAGAATTTCAACACAGTCAGAGGTAAGCGATGCACCCTTTTCGACTACAAAGCTTTCATTGCCGCATAAAAGCAGTTTTGAGTTAATTTTGCAGGATATACCTTTTCCGGCATCGGCTAAAAAGCCTTCGCATTCAAACGTCATAACGTTCTTATCTTCTGCACATTTTACAACTGCCTTTCCAAGGGGGTGCTCACTCTTTTTCTCGGCAGATGCAATCAACGACAAAACGTTATCCTCACTAAGCCCATCACGGGTAGAAAATATTTCAGAAACAGTAAGGTTTCCGTAGGTTAAAGTTCCGGTTTTATCAAAGGCCACGGTCTTAATTCTGCTCATCTTTTCAAGCGCCTCGCCCGACTTGATAATTATTCCCTTTTTGGTCGCCTGACCGATTGCCGCCATTATTGCTGTGGGGGTTGCCAGCACCAATGCGCAGGGACAGAACACTACAAGAACGGTTACAGCTACGACTATATTGCTTTTTATAAGTCCTGCTATAACTGCGATAGCAAGGGCAACGGGAACAAGGATACTTGCCCATTTATCGGCAGTTCTTTGCATTGGAGCTTTATTATCTTCTGCGTCTCTCACCATTTTTATAAGCTTTTGAAGCGAAGAATCTTCGCCTACCCTTGTAGCTACTACGTCAATAGCACCAAATCGGTTAATGGTTCCGCAATACACACTGTCTCCAACACCCTTATCAACTGGGAGAGATTCCCCTGTTATAACAGATTGGTCAACGGTAGTTTCGCCCTTTAAAATCCTTGCATCTACGGGAATTATCTCACCCGGTAAAATTCTCAAAACGTCACCTTCCGAAACACTTTCGGGCGAAACTATTCTTTCTTCACCATTTACAATAAGGCGTGCTTTGGTGGGGGCAAGCTCTATCAGCTTTTTAAGACCTTTTTTTGCTTTTGCCGTAGTCATATCCTCAAGAAGCTCACCGATTGCCATTATAAAAGCTACTTCTCCTGCCGCAAAAATGTCACCAATGAAAATCGCAGCAAACATAGCTATACTGATAAGAAGTGCCGATGAAATCTTGGCTATCCCTTTGTTTTTCCTCAGTTTTTTTATAGCCGAAGCCACAAGCGGAATTCCCGAAATAATAGCGGGTATCCACGCCGGATCAAGGAATACGGGGGCATCTACTCCAAGCGCTGACAAAACCAAGCTCAGACAAAGAAATACACCGCCGATAATCAGTGCTATTTTAGATTCACAAAAATCTAAGATTTTTTCCATATAATTTTCTCCAAAGTATATACTAAACATATTGTTCAATATCTATTATACTGTTTAAAATAGAAAAATCAATATTCAAAAGCTCATCGATGTAAGATAACAGACAAAATCAAAAAAATGTTCGGTTTTTCCTATCTGCTACTATCCTCTCGCCTTTAATGTGTGAAATAAAGCCTGTCATTGACCATATCATCGTTCCCATAAAAACGCTGTCATCTTTTAATTCCCTTTCAACTCCCCTTTCTATGCCAACAACCTTGTAAGGAGCTGGATTTAGCATAATTACCCTAACGTTTTCCTTGTCTGTTTTTTCATGGCTTTCAAAATCCACCTCGGGAAACAAATGGAAATCTTTCATTATCTCAATCATATCCGAATGCCACAAAGGTAAGTATTTACTTTTCTTAGGTAGAAACATAGTTCCCGATGGTGGCAAATGCTTATTTATCTGTGTCATTAAATTCACGTATCCTACGTTGTCTGAAAACGAATAAAGTCCGCTGTCGAGAATACGTAAAGTTTTTCTACTCTTGGTAGTAGGAAATAAATAGATTACGTATCTTTTATTTTCCGCTTCCACAATCCACGATATATTATGAGAAGGCTTAAACAATGAAGAAAATCTGTTACTGATTTTAATTAATTTATAATTGTTAGTGCTACAATATTTCTTCAGTTTAATAAATGACTTATTTCTTATATAAAATAATCTTATAACGTTAAATAGCTTAACAGACAAATAAAGTGCTACAAATATTAAAAATAGATTTATACATAGCAATAAATATGACCGATATGAGGAATTGTCAACATAGAAATAGGAAAGAGTTATACATATCGCAAAAAATGCACATATACATGTTTTTTGAAATAGTGAGACGTGTTTTTTATTCGATGAAGCAAGGAGTACTTCGAGTTTGGTTTCGTCACCAAGCTCTTTTATAGTTTCTTTAAAAGCGGCCTCTTCTGTCATTCCCTTTAAGCTATGATTATAAACGCTGTCATCAATGTGGTCACAAAGCTCTGAATAAACCTCTTTTTGCAGTCTTTTATTCTTTATCTTAGAGGTGATTCTTTTAACGTACCTGTCTCTGTCTTCATGAAAATTAAATGTATTTTTCACAAAATCATACCTCCTCTTTCAAGATGTCAGATACAGCCTGAGAAAAAATTTGCCACTCTTTTGTCTGTGAAGACAGTTTGATTTTTCCTGAAGGAGTTATCGAATAGTACTTCCTTTCCCGACCGCCTTCACTTGTTTTTTTGTATGACGTGATCAATCCTTCTTTTTCCATTGAATGCAGAATAGGATAAAGTGTGCCCTCGTTTAAATTAAATAAATTATTGGATTTTTGAGTTAACCTTTGAGTTATTTGATAGCCGTAAGTATCTTCCTCACAGATGATTTTAAGTATCATTATCGAAGTGCTGCCCTTTAACAATTCTTTATTAATTTTCATGTTTCCTCCATATGCATAGATATACAATGTATTGTATCTAAATGTATTTTAGCAGAAAGAATTCATATTGTCAATACAAAAAAAATAAACCTCCGATTAAGGAGGTTTATTAATCTTAGAGTACAAGCTCTTTTGCAAGCGCCTTTATTGCCTCTTCGCTTTCGTCATTGAGGGCTGAATTAATTGTAACAGGCTCACCCACGTAAGATATATCACGGCTGTTTTCGAGCATTTTCTTTATAGTCTTTGCGGCATTAGGTGCCCAGCTTCCGTTTTCGATGATGGCAATTTTACGTTTCTTATAGCCCCTTTCAACCAGGGCAGTTATAAACTGATGCATAAATGGGAAAATGTCGTTATTATAGGTAGTGGTTGCTAAAACTATCTTCCCGTATCTGAATGCATCTTCTACCGCTTCCGCAATGTCGCATCTTGCAAGGTCGGTGACGTTAACTTCTTCTCCGCTATCCTTGAGTTCTTCTTCAAGTAGCTTTACAGCTTTTTCAGTATTACCGTAGACAGAGGTGTAGAATACTGCAACGCCCTCGCTTTCAACGTCATAAGATGACCAAATGTTATATAAATTCAAGTAATCTGACAGGTTTTCTGACAAAACGGGTCCGTGAAGAGGACAGATAGTTTTGATGTCAAGACCCGCAAGCTTTTTGAGTACTGCCTGCACCTGTGCACCGTACTTACCCACAATTCCAAAATAATACCTTCTCGCCTCACAGCTCCACTCTTCGTCTACGTCAAAGGCGCCGAATTTACCAAAGGCATCTGCTGAAAAAAGTACTTTATCGTATGAGTCGTAGGTCATCATTACTTCGGGCCAATGAACCATAGGAGCGGTATAAAAGTTAAGTGTGTGATTGCCGAGTGATAAAGTATCCTTATCAGAGACTACAATTCTGTTATCTATAAAGTCTGTACCGAAAAACTTTTTCATCATAAGAAATGCTTTATCGGTAGCAACTACTGTTGCTTTGGGATAAATTTTCATAAATTCATGTATGTTTGCCGAGTGGTCGGGCTCCATGTGCTGAACTATAAGGTAATCAGGGGCTGTATCACCCAGCTCAATTTTTAGGTTTCTGAACCATTCGTCGGAAAGCTTCTTATCGACAGTATCAAAAACAGCGATTTTCTCATCTTTTATTATATAGGAATTATATGCCATTCCGTTAGGAACAACGTACTGTCCTTCAAACAGGTCAAGCTCTCTGTCGCTGACCCCAACATAAGTAATATCCTTTGTAATCATATTCTTTCTCCTTTTTATCCTAAAAGCGTATCGAAAATAAGCATTATTAAAAATCCCGTAAGTAAGGAATAGGTTGCGCCTCTCTCACTTCCGTGAGCGTGAGTTTCGGGTATCATTTCGTCGCTTATTACGTAGAGCATTGTACCGCCTGCGAAAGCCAAGGCAAAAGGTAAAATAGCGTTTGAAACTGTCACAGCAAAATATCCTATAAGCGTACCAACTACCTCAACCACTCCTGTTGCAACGGCAATCATGAAGGTTCTTTTTTGACTTATACCGCTGGCAAGCATGGGACCGATAATAACCATACCCTTGGGAATATTCTGTAAAGCAATACCGCCCGCTATTGTTATTGCCTCAACGGCGTTACCCGTTCCAAAGCCAACTCCTGCAGCAATGCCCTCGGGAAGATTATGAATTGCTATGGCAATAACAAAGAGCATGACTTTATTTATTTTATCCTGACTTTCGGGATGCGTTTCCTCATTTCCGACACCTGTTATTTTATGAAGATGCGGAACTAATTTATCTATTAAATTCACACAGAATGCACCGCAAAAGACTCCTATAACGGTAACTAAAAGTGGCAATCTTCCACCATATTCAAGGGATGGAAGAATAAGTCCTATGACAGATGCAGCAAGCATAACTCCCGCCGCAAAGGACAAAACTATGTCGCTGAACTTATGGCTCGTTTTTTTGAAAATAAAGCCAAGTATTGCTCCGAATACCGATGCTCCGCCAACACCAAGTGCAGTTAATAATACTATTTGCATCTTAACTCCTTATTTCATAAAAGTCTTTATAAGTCTGAACACCTGTTCAGCCGTATCAGAAAGATTTTTGTATGCGTTTTCTATGTTCATTGCGTCATCGAGAGTGCAAGGTGTTCTTAAAATCGGGAAATAAGCATCTATTCCCACGGTGTTGCACATTTTTGCACCATCGGATACTGCTCCCGAAAAAGCAACGACAGGCTTATTATATTTCTTTGCAATTTTAGCAACTCCCACAGGGGCTTTACCCATGTAGGACTGTCCGTCAAGTCTTCCCTCACCCGTGATAACTATGTCCGCTGTTTTGATATCGGCTTCAAGCTTTACTGCGTCGATAACCAAATCTATACCAGATTTTAGCTCGGCATTCAAATAAGACTTCAGGGCAAAGCCAAGTCCACCTGCGGCACCTGCGCCCGAGAAATTTTTATCACTACAAGGTAAAACTTCTTTCGTAAGGTCAGCGTATTTTTCAAGCCATTTGTCCATATCGGCTATCATCTCGGGAGTAGCACCCTTTTGCTTTCCATAGACTGCTGATGAGCCAAGCTCTCCGCAAAGAGGGTTATTTACGTCACAGGCGACAGTAAATTTACACTCTTTAAGACGGGCATCGGCACTATCAAGAATTATTCTTTCAATCGAAGAAAGTCCTTTTGCACCAAAAGGAACGCTGTTGCCATATCGGTCGAAAAAGCCAAAGCCGAGAGCTTGGAGCATACCAACACCACCGTCGTTGGTACAGCTTCCTCCGATACCTATTATAAAGCTCCGACAGCCCTCGTCAAGAGCGTCCTTGATAAGCTCACCCACGCCAAAGGTAGTAGTATTCAGAGGATTTTTCTCTTCTTCAGAAATAAGAGTAATTCCTGCTGCCGATGACATTTCAATGACAGCAGTCTTCTCATAATCTACAATACCGTAGGAGCTTTCTATCTTAAGCCCTAAAGGACCTGTAACCTTAATAGCTTTAGTTTTTCCGGATAAAGCAGATATTATAGCATCAGTTGTTCCCTCGCCTCCGTCGGCAAGAGGAAAAATATTCACGTCGGCATCGTCAAACACTCTTAAAGCTGCGTCTTTTACAGCTTGACCCGACTGCTGTGTAGAAAGGCTTCCTTTAAAGGAATCAATTGCAACGCTTATATGCAAAAAAAGCTCACCACCTTATAAAACTTTCGCATTTATTATATCACATATTTTTTTCTTTGCAATAAAAAACAGCCACATTTTGTGACTGTTTTTTGTAATTTAACCGCCAAGATAAGCTTTCTTAACCATTTCACTTTCCGAAAGCTCTTTACCAGTACCGCTGAGAACTATTTTGCCATTCTCAAGAACGTACGCTCTGTCTGAAATTGCAAGAGATTTTCCTGCGTTCTGTTCAACAAGCAATATTGTTGTTCCGTCTTTATTTATATCACGGATAATATCGAACACTTGGTCAACAAGTAAAGGAGAAAGACCCATAGAGGGTTCATCGAGCATAAGAAGCTTGGGGTGGCTCATGATAGCTCTGCCCATGGCAAGCATCTGCTGTTCTCCTCCCGAAAGAGTGCCGGACACCTGATTGCGACGCTCTGCAAGTCGAGGAAAACGTGTATAAACCGCTTCAAGGTCATTTTTAAAGCCCGAGGTATCCTTGATAGAATAAGCACCCATCAAAAGATTTTCATAAACTGTCAGCTCTTGAAAAATTCTTCTTCCCTCAGGAACCTGCGTCATACCAAGGTGCACGATTTTATGACAAGGTGTGTGAGTAATATCCTTGCCGTCAAAGGTAACAGTGCCCGAGCGCTTGGGGATAAGTCCAACAACACTTTGCATAGTTGTCGTTTTTCCTGCTCCGTTAGCACCGATTAAAGTCACTATCTCCCCTTCGTTAACTTCAAAATCAATGCCCTTCAAGGCACAAATCACACCGTAATATACTTCGAGGCTTTTGATTTCAAGTAATGCCATTTTAACCTCCTATATAAGCTCTTATAACTTCGGGGTCATTGAGAGCAGTATGTGTGTCTCCTTCTGTCAGAACTGTTCCGAAATTGAGAACAGTCAATGCATCGCAAAGACCCGAAACGAACTTCATGTCGTGTTCAATGAGTAATATGGTCATATCAAAGTGGTCACGTATAAAACGAATCGTCTTTTCCAGGTCTTCGGTCTCGTGAGGGTTCATGCCCGCTGCAGGCTCGTCCAGGAGCAAAAGCTTGGGCTCTGTTGCCAGTGCACGTGCGATTTCAAGCTTTCTCTGTTTTCCGTAAGGAAGATTACAAGCAAGGCTGTTTCTATCTTCTTCCAAGTCGAAAATACGAAGAAGCTCCTTTGCCTTTTCCCTCATCTTCTTTTCTGACTTAAAGTGTCGGGGAAGTCTGAAAAAAGACTCCCAAACGCTACACTTGTATTCGGGAAGATTATGAAGTCCAACCATAACGTTTCTCACTACGGTCATATTGTTGAAAAGCCTTATGTTCTGGAAGGTGCGGGCAATTCCCTTGTGATTTATTTTATCTTGAGGAAGTCCGCAAATTTCTTCTCCGTCAAGGAAGAACGTTCCCGTTGTAGGCTTATATACGCCTGTGAGAAGATTGAATATTGTTGTTTTTCCTGCTCCGTTAGGTCCGATAAGTCCGTAAATCTGATTTTTCTTAATCTTTATATTTACGTTTTGTGCGGCTTTAAGACCGCCGAAGGAAATACCAAGGTCTTTAGTTTCAAGCATGTACTCAGACATTATTTCTTTCCTCCTTCTTTCTTATCGCTACCAAAATTTTGCGCCTTCAAATCAACGGAAAGAATTTCGTTCATTTCGATCTTTGTAGGAACAACGTCCCATTTCGCTTCATCGTCTTTTCTGTGAGACGGGTCAGACTTGGACTTTATAATCTTTGAAACAAGCTTTCCGATATTGTACTTTTCTCTGAAATTCTTGAGGGAAGGTGCATTATTATAAATAACTATAATTATCAAGATAAGGGCATAAAACAAATTCTGAAGAACTGCTAAGTCACCTGTAAGAACTGTCGCAAGCTTTGTGTTCAAGAAGGTTATAAGAGCGGCTGCTATAATAGAGCCGTTTATACTTCCCATTCCGCCAAGTACCACCATGACGAGAATTTCAATAGAATAGTTGTATCCGAATTTTACGCTCTGAACATTATAGTTACTGAAGCTATAAAGAACGCCTGCAATTCCTGCAAAGAATGCGGATATAGTAAACGCCAGAAGCTTATACTTCGTAACGTTTATACCGCAGGCACGTGCCGCAATCTCGTTATCACGGATAGCGGTTACCGCTCTGCCATGCTTACTTCTGATAAAGTTCTGAATAATCGCAAGTGCAATAAGCACTAAAACAAAAGCAAAAATAAAAAGATATTTTTTGTCGTATCTTGGTGTTGCAAGTCCGAGTGCTCCGCCAAAGGTTTCGTCGGAAGTGTTCTGGAAAAGTGACTTCACAATTTCACCGAAGGCAAGAGTAACGATAGCAAGGTAGTCACCTCTCAAACGAAGAGCGGGTATACCTATGATTACACCGCAAATTGCAGCAACAGTACCGCCGACAATAAGGCAAATAATTAAATTCAAGGGGCTATTTCCGATAGTCGGCTCAATTATGCAGGCGAGCTTACCACCAATGTAAGCACCAACACACATAAAGCCTGCGTGACCCAAAGAAAGCTCACCAAGGAAGCCTACAACAAGGCTGAGGGAAACTGCAAGGAGAATACTTATTGCCATCTTTTCAAGCAAGAATAACACAGAGTTACTGAGCATACCGCCTGCAAGTGAAATACTTGAAAATACAGCCGTTACTATACCTATTACAACGTAATTCAAAAAGTGGTTCCATTGTATTTTGCGTTTTGTATTCATTATACCTTTTCCCTCCTTTTCTTACCGAGGAAGCCTGTTGGACGTACAAGCAAGATGATTATAAGGATAGAAAATTCAATAGCGTCCGTGTAGGGTGCTATAACGGTTATTTTGTAAGAAATACATTCTACCATACCAAGCAGAAGTCCGCCAAGCATAGCACCGGGGATTGAACCGATACCGCCGATTACTGCTGCGGTAAATGCTTTAATTCCGGGTACGGCGCCCAAAGTACTTGAAATGCTGGGAGCTTTAAGTAAGTAGAAAAGACCGGCGAGTGCAGCAAGTGCTGAGCCGATTGCAAAGGTTATTGTAATAATGCCGTTTACGTTGATTCCCATGAGCTGCGCCGCTCCCTTGTCCTCGGAAACAGCAATCATTGCTCTTCCAATTCTTGTGCACTTTACGAACAAAGTAAGCGCAATCATAACAACAACAGTTACGCCAAGCGTTACGAGGGCAGAAACCTGTACGTTTGTGCCAAGGAAGGTCACTGAACCAAAGTCGTAAACAGTAACCATCTTATTAGCTGAACCGAAAATTATCTGTGCAAGGCTCTGCAAGAGATAGCTGACGCCAATAGCCGTAATAAGTACTGCAAGAGGTGACGCACCTCTGAGGGGCTTATAGGCAATCTTCTCAATAAGTACACCGAGAATAAGGCAAAAAATCACAGCCATGAGAATAGCGAAAAGAGGATTTCCGACTGCCATAAAGACGTAGATCATATAACCGCCAACCATGATTACGTCACCGTGGGCGAAGTTAAGCATTTTGGCGATACCGTAAACCATGGTATAGCCCAAAGCGATAATAGCATATATTCCGCCAAGGCTTAAGCCGTTTATTATTGTAGATAAAACTAATTCCATATTTATACCTTGTCTTTGCTCAAAGCAAAGGCCTTTTTAAAAAAAATTGAAAACTGCATATGTCGGTATTTAACCGACATATGCAGGAATCGGATTGTTAAATGTCGGGATGCAAAGCTTTAATTAGTTTGCTGCTTTAATGATATATTTAATTGCTCCCTTATTTACGTAGCCGTTTGCTTCCCAAGAAATATTTTCGCCTGTTACACCCTTTTCAAGAGTAAAGCCGTTAGCAAACTTTTCTTTAAGAATATCTGACAGGTCTGAAGCACTGATAGTTACGGGAATTTCCTTTCCTTCATCAATAGCTTTCTTCATAGCGTTGTAAATAGCATATACACAGTCGTAAGCAGAAGCACCGAACTGATTCAAAGTATCAACTCCGTACTTAGCAACGTACTTGTCGATAAATTCCTTAGCAGGACCTTCGGTAGCCTTAGAGTTAAAGTGAGAAAGCATTGTGATTTCCTGAGGAATGCTCTGGATATCAAAACCGGGGATGCTGTCGATACCGTCAAATCCGTCACAGCCGTAGTATACACCATTTGCTACAACAATGTCCTTTGCCTGTGTCATAAAGAGAGATGCGGGAGTATAGTAGATAGGCATGAAGATAAAGTTGCAGTCCTTGAGAGTGTCTATCTGTGTAGAGAAGTCTGAAGCGTTTGCTTCGGTAAAGGTTGTTTCGATAACTGTGATAGAAGAATCAAGGTTAGCCTTGAACTGGTCGTAGATACCCTTTGAATAAGCTTCATCGGACTTATAGAAAGCGCCGATAGTCTGACCTGCGTAGTTCTCGTTTACGAACTCAGCAGCAACCTTACCCTGGTTACCGTCGGCGAAGCACATCTGGAAGCCGTTATCGTTGGTAGGAATGTCGTCGCCCGAAGCAGAAGGAGTAAGGAAGAACACGTTATCATCAGCTGAAAGGTTCTTGTATTCAAGACCGGGCTGTGTTGTAACTGTGCCGAGAGAAACCTGCATTCCGCTCTCGTACATGGATGAATAGTTTGTAGAAATCTTAGTAGAATCGTTCATGTCATCGGTTGCGATAAGCTTGAACGTTATACCGTTAAGACCGCCTGCCGCATTAATTTCGTCAACAGCGAGCTGAGCAGAGTTAGCAACTGCAGTACCATACATAGCTGCACTGCCTGTTAAAGGACCTGATACACCGATTACGTACTCTGTGTTATTTTCTGCGTAGTTTGTGCTTCCACAGCTTGCGAGAAGTCCAACGCAAAGAACAAGCGAAAGCATAAGAGTTAAAAGTTTGATATTTTTCACAATATTACCTCCTAATTTTGTACTAATGTAGTACTTTTGGTTTAGTATACGCCTTTTTTCAAAGGTTGTCAAGATTTTTGCATAAATTTTTTATTATAATAGAGGTAGTAAACTGTTGACAAAAAAGATGTGATAAGGTATACTCTCTTTAATAGTTCATCGGAGGACACGGTGCCGTAGCACCGCTATGCGATACTGCATTTTGTCGATAAGATGTCGAGTGAGCTCGGTTATTGTGTATGCGATAGCCGAGTTATCTTTTTAAGGAGTAAAAAATGAATTTCAGTCTTTCTGAGCATTTTGGATACCGTAAGCTTATACGCTTTACTTTGCCATCAATAGGAATGATGATTTTTACGTCGATATATGGAGTTGTTGACGGATTTTTCGTATCTAATTTTGCAGGAAAAACGCCATTTGCTGCAGTTAATTTAATAATGCCTTTTTTAATGATTCTGTCTACTGTCGGATTTATGTTCGGCACAGGAGGCAGTGCACTTGTTGCAAAGACCTATGGCGAAGGAAATAAAATAAAGGCCAACAGATATTTTTCATTATTCGTTTACGTTTCATTTATTTTAGGCGTTATCTTTGCAGTAATAAGTTTTATTTTTATAACTCCAATTGCCACCCTTCTCGGTGCTGAAGGGGCGCTTCTTGAGAACTGCATAGTATATTCAAGAATAATCATCGTTGCCCTCCCCTTCAATATTCTTCAGTTTTTATTTCAAAGCTTTTTTGTTGCCGCAGAAAGGCCACAGCTTGGGTTCATCACTTCTTTGTTATCGGGCTTCACAAATATGATTTTAGACGCGGTGCTCGTAATTCTCTTGCCCGAAGGTCTGAAGCTTGCAGGCGCCGCAATTGCCACGGCTCTCAGTCAGACGGTTGGAGGGCTTTTCCCTCTTATTTATTTTTTCAAAAACAATACGAGTATTCTGAAGCTTGGAAAAACAAATTTTGACAACAAGGCTTTACTCAAGGCATGCGCAAACGGTTCTTCTGAATTCATGAGCAATATTTCCATGAGCATCGTTGGAATGCTATATAACGTTCAGCTTATGAAATATGCAGGTGAAAACGGAATTGCGGCATATGGCGTTATGATGTACGTAAACCTTATTTTCGCAGGTGCTTTCATTGGATATTCTATCGGTACGGCACCTATTTTCAGCTATCACTACGGTGCAAAAAACAATAATGAACTGAAAAGTCTATTGAAAAAGAGTATTATTATGATAGGCTATTTTGCGATTTGTATGGTATTACTCGCCGAAATCTTGGCTCTACCCTTGGGAAAGATTTTTGTGGGATACGACAAGGAGCTTCTTGACCTTACGGTATCGGGATTCAGAGTTTATTCTATTTCGTTTTTGTTTATGGGATACGCTATTTTCGGCTCGGGCTTTTTCACAGCCATGAACGACGGCTTGACGTCGGCTATAATATCCTTTTTAAGAACGCTTGTTTTTCAAGTTGCCGCCGTAATTATCCTGCCGATTATTTGGGAGATAAACGGTGTATGGATATCGGTCATAGTTGCCGAGCTTATGGCAGTACTGCTTT
>JAZNZV010000081.1:0-4674 GCA_045595105.1 Eubacteriales bacterium
GGTATGCAATTCTTGGCATATTGATAGTAACAACGCCGATAGAACCTGTGGACTCACCGCTACCGAAGAAACCGCCCGACTTCTTACGAAGCTCTCTCAGGCCGAGACGGAGACGGCAACACATGGAACGAACGTCGCTGGGCTCCATATCGCTGTTTACGTAGTTGGAGAAGTAGGGTGTACCATATTTCGAGGTCATTTCAAAGAGAAGCTTGTTGTTCTCGGTCTCTGACCAGTCGAAGTCACGTGTGATAGAGTAGGTGGGAATGGGATACTGGAATCCACGTCCGTTGGCGTCGCCCTCGATCATAATCTCGATAAACGCCTTGTTTACCATGTCCATTTCCTTCTTGCAATCGCCGTAGGTGAAGTCCATTTCCTTGCCACCGACAATCGCCTTCTGGTCCTTCAGGTCGGCAGGAACTACCCAGTCAAGAGTGATGTTGGAGAAGGGTGCCTGTGTACCCCAACGGCTGGGAGTATTAACGCCGAAGATAAAGGACTCGATGCACTTCTTAACCTGATCGTAAGTGAGGTTATCTACCTTAACGAAGGGTGCAAGATAGGTATCGAAGGAAGAGAACGCCTGTGCGCCTGCCCACTCGTTCTGCATGATACCGAGGAAGTTTACCATCTGATTGCAGAGGGTGGCGAGGTGGCTTGCGGGGGCAGAGGTTATCTTACCGGGAACGCCGCCAAGACCCTCCTTGATAAGCTGTCTGAGTGACCAGCCTGCACAGTATCCTGTAAGCATGGAAAGGTCGTGAAGGTGAATATCCGCATTTCTGTGGGCGTCGGCAATCTCGTCGTCGTAGATTTCGGACAGCCAATAGTTTGCGGTAATAGCACCGCTGTTAGAAAGGATAAGACCGCCTACCGAATAGGTAACGGTGGAGTTTTCCTTAACTCGCCAGTCAATTTCCTTAACGTAGGAGTCCACAACGTCCTTGTAGTCAAGAATGGTGGACTTCATATTTCTCATTTTCTCGTGCTGACGGCGGTAGAGAATGTACGCCTTTGCAACGTCAGAATAGCCCGCCTGAACGAGCACGTTTTCAACGCTGTCCTGAATGTCCTCAACCGCAATAAGGTCGTCCTTTATCTTCGGTTGGAAGTCGGCGGTTACCTTGAGAGCGAGGAAGTCTATAACGTCTTTATTGTATTGAGCGTCTTTAGCCTCAAATGCACTTTCGATAGCGTTGGCAATTTTCGCAATGTTAAATTCGGTTATTTTACCGTTTCTTTTTTTAACCTGATACATTTTGTCCTCCTTTATATATTATGCCCGATACGGGCTCTTTTCGGTCAGTGCTCATATGATACCACATCTTGTAGTGCTTGTCAACATAAATTTTCCATATTTTGTGTTTGTGTTTTGAAATTGACTTTTTAAAACACAAGATATAGTGCTATAAATAAGTGTCAATTGTGAGATTGTTAGATTTTTTCAGTCAAATTTCAGCAAAATTAACAAACGCCCGACAAGTCGGACGTTTGAATGAAGATAAGCGGGGCTTTTTCTCGTGCGGAGCGAATGAGCGAAGCATGAGAAAATGCAAGCCATACAGGGAACGAAGGGTGAACAGTGTGCGAACCCGTAGTGAGTCGTAATGCAGAATTATTCACTATTCATTCTGCATTCTTCTTAAACAGCGATGCTGTGCCTGCTACAAGTAAGAGGATATTGAAAAGGTTTGACAAAAGCTCTCCTTCGATTTTCCTTGCGAGGAAGGAGCCCAGCACCGCTCCGGGTATTCCCGACAGGGCGAGAATGATGACCGCTGTCCATGATATTCTTTTCTTAAAGGTGTTGATAAGAGAGGCGGCAAGGGATGCGGTAATGAAGAAAACAAGGTTAAGACCCTGCGCTTCGGTTTGGGGAATATTGTGAAACAGGGTGAGATAAAGGATATAGAGACCTCCCGACCCCACTCCAAGACCCGTGAGAAGTGCAATGATAAAGTTCATCTGATAAGCCTCCCTATTGCCCCAACTATTACAAGAACAGAGAAGAGCTTTGTGAGAATACTGCCCCGAAGTCTCGACAGTAAGATACTGCCCACCGCACCTCCTGTAAGAGCAGGCAGAAAGGCACTTTCGAAGAAGTAAGGGAGTACCTCGGGAGTGAGAGTTTTGTTTTTCAGATATAGAAAAAGGCTGACAAGGGAGATAAAGAGTACAGTTATATTGGTTGTAGCAAAGGTTCTGTCAGCAGGAAACGCAAGAGAGGCGAAGAAAAAGACAAATACTATTCCCGCACCCGTTCCGAAAAGCCCGTTGACAATCCCCGCCGAAAAACCGATGGTTATATAAATAAGAAGTGTTTTCATAGAGTTAGTATGCGTTAAAAACAAATTTGTATTCTGCATTTATTGAATGCTTTTCAGCATTCAATAAAACTTGTCATATCCATGTCATTGAATGGCAGTCTTTGGCAGTTTATAATATAAACGAAGATTAAAAAAGAACGGAGAAAATATGACCTTAACAGAACCTTATTCAATGTTCCCTAACCGTATTATCGATTATGCGTTATCGGGAAACTTTTCAAAAAATGAAATAAAAATCATATTCTTTATATTGAGACATACATATGGCTTTCATTTGGAAGCTCAGCCTTTGTCCGAAAGCTTTATCGCCAAGGGCACGGGAATATGCCAAAGATGGGTACACAACGCAATTAAGAGCCTTTTAGAAAGAGGTGTAGTCGTTGAGGTTAAACCACCAACAAGTACACTCCCAAGAGAGCTTATGATATCTTCAAGCTTCGGCTTGTCAAAAAATTCACCCGATGACGAAACTGTCATCTCAGGGGGTGACGAAACTGTCATCTCCAAGGGTGACGAAACTGTCACCCAAGAAAATAAAACAATAAATAAAAATATAAATAAATATAGTTACCCAAAATATGGGAAGTACTCTTCGGGTGAAGATGACGAATTTACGGCTGAAATGTTCGGCAGTGCTCTTAAACGGGCAAAAGAGCGGGAATAGGCGTTTTTATTACTTAAAAGCCCTTGACTTAAAGTGTCTTTTGAGCTATAATATTATGAATAATTTTTTTGAAAAAGGATGACGAAAATGAATAATAGCGAAAAGACAATGGAAAAAATCGTATCCCTTTGTAAGAGCCGTGGCTTTATTTACTCGGGCTCCGAGATTTACGGCGGTCTTGCAAATACATGGGACTACGGCCCTTTGGGTGTTGAATTCAAGAACAACGTTAAAAAGGCTTGGTGGAAGAAGTTCGTTCAGGAATCGAAGTACAACGTAGGACTTGACTCCGCTATCCTTATGAACCCTCAGACATGGGTGGCTTCCGGTCACGTTGGAGGATTTTCCGACCCTCTCATGGACTGTAAGGACTGTAAGGCTCGTCACCGTGCCGACAAGCTCATCGAGGACTTCTCAGGCTCTCCTGCCGACGGCTGGTCAAACGAAGAGATGATGAACTACATCAAGGAAAATAACATCGCCTGCCCTGAGTGTGGCGGTCACAACTTCACTGATATCCGTAAGTTCAATCTTATGTTCAAGACCTTCCAGGGTGTAACCGAGGACGCTAAGGCTGAGCTTTATCTCAGACCCGAAACAGCCCAGGGTATTTTCGTAAACTTCGCTAATATCCAGCGTACCTCACGTAAGAAGGTGCCCTTCGGTGTTGCACAGATAGGTAAGTCCTTCCGTAACGAAATCACTCCCGGTAACTTTACCTTCCGTACCCGTGAGTTTGAACAGATGGAGCTTGAATTCTTCTGTAAGCCCGACACCGACCTTGAATGGTTCGCTTTCTGGAAGGATTACTGCGCTAACTTCCTTTACAATCTCGGCATGAAGAAGGAGAACTTAAAGCTTCGTGACCATTCACCCGAGGAGCTTTCCTTCTATTCTAAGGCTACTACCGACTTTGAATACCTCTTCCCCTTCGGATGGGGCGAGCTTTGGGGTATTGCTGACAGAACCGACTATGACCTGACTCAGCATCAGAACCACAGCGGTCAGTCTCTTGAATACTTCGACCCCGAAACAAATGAAAAATACATTCCTTACGTTGTTGAGCCCTCTCTCGGTGCTGACCGTGTGGCTCTTGCGTTCCTTGTTGAAGCTTACGACGAAGAGGTTATCGGCGAAGGTGATACACGTGTTGTAATGCGCTTCCACCCAGCCCTCGCTCCCTTCAAGGCGGCAGTGCTTCCTCTCTCCAAGAAGCTTTCCGAAAAAGCCTCCGCTCTCCACGAGGAGCTTTCCCGTCATTTCATGGTTGACTACGATGAGGCAGGCTCTATCGGTAAGCGTTACAGAAGAGAAGACGAAATCGGTACTCCCTTCTGCATCACCTACGACTTTGACTCCGAAAACGACGGCTGTGTAACTGTACGTGACCGTGACACCATGGAGCAGGTAAGACTTCCTATTGCTGACGTTGTAAACTACATCAACGAAAAGCTCGTATTCTAAAGAAAATTGAATTTATATCTTGAGGGAGTGCTTTTTATAAAAGCACTCCCTCAAACACCCTTGAAAACTATAATTAATTATTCTCTTTCTTATCGCTTAATCCTAAAATGTAGTCAGCCGAGACCTTGTAAAATTTTGCAAGTGTTACAATATGCCTTATGGGCATCTCGGTTGTGCCATTCTCGTACCTTGAATAAACCTGCTGTGTTGTATTCA
>JAZNZV010000082.1:0-9848 GCA_045595105.1 Eubacteriales bacterium
CCGAATACAGGGAAATTTTTAGGGAATATAATAGTGCAAAAAGAAAGCTCAATGATTTTTTGGAAGCCTCTTTGGATAGAGAGAAGAAACTTGATTTCTTAAAATTTCAGAAAAAAGAAATAGAAAGCGCAAAAATCAAAATTGGAGAAGAAGAACAGCTAATAGCTGAAAAGGCTCTCATTAAGAACAGTGAGCTAATTTCAAATGCAGTTAAAGGCTCGATTACTCTCCTTTCGGGCGGGCTGAAGCCGGGGGCATATGATAAACTCGTATCCGCATCTGATAATATCGAAAAAATCAAGGATATGATTACAGGCGGGGAGGAGCTTTATACAAAATTACAGTCGGTTATTTCCGACTTGGAAGAAGCTATTAAACAGATTTCTGTTATAGATACGGGCTCCTATGATGACCCAACCTCTGAGCTTGACAGAATCGAGGGACGCCTTGAGCTTATCTCTAAAACAGTCAATAAGTATGGCGAAAACGAAAGCGACGTATTGTTATTTCTTGATAAAATAACAGGCGAGATAAGTGAGCTTGAACAGTATGACTTTACTTTATCGGAATACGAGAAAAACGTCAGCGAGTTGAAAAAGAAAGTACTCGGTACTGCTGAAATCCTTAAAAGTGAAAGAGTTGAAGCTTCAAAGGTCATGTCCAAAATGATAAATTCAGAATTTGAATTTTTGGATATGGAAAAGGTAAAATTTGACGTGACGTTTAGCGAAATGGAAGAGCCTGACGAAAAAGGCATTGATGCGGTAAGCTTTGTTGTTCAGACGAATCCCGGAGAGCCATTTAAAAACATTTCACTTGTCGCCTCTGGCGGTGAGCTATCAAGAATAATGCTTTCTTTGAAAAAAGTTCTTTCGTCTTGTGATGACGTGGGTTGCGTTATTTTCGATGAAATCGACACAGGCGTTTCGGGAAAGACGTCAAGTAAAATCGGTATCAGCTTAAAGGAGCTTTCAAAAAGCAGGCAGGTCATTTGCGTGACTCATTCTGCTCAGGTATCGGCAATTGCTGACACACATTATAAAATATCTAAGGAAGAGAGCGACGGTAGGATGTTTACGTGCATTCAGACCTTAGATGACAATTCAAGAATAAGAGAGATAGCACGCATTTTAGGCGGTGTTACTATAACGGAAAGCGTTATAAAAACCGCTGCAGAATTAATCGAACAAGGGAAAAATATTTAAATTAAGAGGGTATATAAAAATGACAGTTTACGAAGATTTACAAGCAAGAGGTCTTATTGCACAGACCACAGACGAAAAAGAAATTGCAGAGCTTATTAACGAGGGTAAGGCAGTGTTTTATATCGGCTTTGACCCTACTGCTGACAGCTTGCACGTAGGACACTTCATGGCATTGTGCCTTATGAAAAGAATGCAGATGGCAGGAAATAAGCCTATCGCTCTTATAGGTGGCGGTACAGGAATGATTGGCGACCCTTCGGGAAGAAGTGATTTAAGACAGATGCTTACTCCCGAGATAATTCAGCATAACTGTGACTGCTTTAAAAAGCAGATGAGCCGTTTCATTGATTTTTCCGAAGGAAAAGCTATGATGGTTAATAATGCAGATTGGCTCCTCGACCTCAATTACATTGAATTTTTAAGAGACATTGGACCATGCTTCAGCGTTAATAAAATGCTTTCAGCAGAATGCTATAAGCAGAGGATGGAAAAAGGATTAACTTTCCTTGAGTTCAACTATATGCTCATGCAGAGCTATGACTTTTATTCTTTGTTCCAGAAGTACGGCTGTAATATGCAGTTCGGCGGTGACGACCAGTGGGCAAATATGCTCGGCGGTACTGAGCTTATACGTAAAAAGCTTGGAAAAGATGCATATGCAATGACTATTACTCTTCTTCTTAATTCCGAAGGTAAGAAGATGGGTAAAACACAGAAGGGTGCTGTTTGGCTTGACCCTGAAAAGACTTCACCCTATGATTTCTTCCAATATTGGAGAAACGTTGACGACGCCGACGTCATAAAGTGTATGAAGATGCTTACCTTTATGCCTCTTGAAGAGATTGCAGAGTATGAAACTCTTGAGGGCAGTGAGCTTAACCGTGCTAAAGAAAAGCTTGCTTATGAGCTTACTGCACTTGTTCACGGAAACGAAGAAGCCGACAAAGCACTTTCTGCCTCTAAAGCTATTTTTGCCGCAGGCACAAGTTCGGAAAATATGCCTACAACTCAGATTTCAGAAAATGATTTCGTTGACGGCAAGATACTTGTTTCAGACCTCTTGGTACTTGCAAAGCTTGCAGCTTCAAAGGGTGAAGCTAAGCGCCTTATGATGCAGGGCGGTATCACTGTTAACGGTGAAAAAATGGACAAGATTGATTCCGCTGTGTCAAGAGATGCATTTAATGAAGAGGTTATCGTTAAAAAAGGCAAAAAGTCTTTCCAGAAGATTGTCATCGGTTAATAATTTTCTTGACAAATCTGTGAGTTTTTGATATAATCAATGCGTTGCAAATGCAACGCTATGCGGATATGGCGGAATTGGCAGACGCGCTAGATTCAGGTTCTAGTCGGAGTGATTCGGTACAGGTTCAAGTCCTGCTATCCGCACCAAAAAAGCGACAAGTTTAACTTGTCGCTTTTTGATTTGTAAATAAATAAAAATCTACTTGATTAATAATTGAATTTGTTGTAAAATTAAGTAAAATAACCTTGGAGGTGTCTATGAATATTATAAAAGATAATATGTCGTATATTTTAAAACTGTTTATAAATCATTTTGTTTCGGGAATTTATTCTCTTATTCTTTTTGTCTGGCTGACCATTGCTTTTGATGGCAGATTTGTAGCAGTAGGAAGCTTTGTTTCTATTCTTTTTTATCTCTTCTTAGTGTATAGCTTTATGTGGGAGGCGGGAGCAAAACGAGGAGTCGGACACAACTCCAAGTCGGTTGGGCTTTTTGACGGTGCTGTTGTGATGTGCGTTGGCTCATTACCTTTTTACGTTACTACAATATGCTCGTTTATCTTTTCTTTTTTTGCTACCGGTGCTGAATTTGCTGAAAGAACTGTTGACGTTTTGAATAATGTCTTTTTCTATATAAACGTATTTTTTTCTCAGTGTATGTATTCTGGGCTTTTCTCTGAAATTTTTGACACTATTCCTAACGTGCACCCGATAATGTACTTGCTCTCATTGTTACCTGGACTGGTTGTCGCAACTTTTTCTTACTATATAGGTTCAAAAAATATAAGATTAAGAACTCTGTTTGGCATAAAATACAACGAAGAAAAAGAAAAGATTAAAAATAACTATTAATATTTTTGTTTTTGTTTCATATGGTTAATTTGGAGGTTGCTATATGAAAACAAAAATTAATAAATTGAATTTTCTTTCGTTTATACTTTCACTTTTGCTTCTTGTTATTGTCGGTTTTGTGTTTTTTGCAATTGGGAAAAAGTTTTTAATTGTTCAGCCTGCTTTTGATGATTTTGAAAATAATAATTTCCAATATACAATTGTTATTGATGCAGGTCATGGCGGTCGTGATTCAGGAGCAAGCTTTAATGGAATTTATGAAAAGAATTTAACTTTATCTATTTCAAACAAAATAAGCGAATTTCTTTCATTGTATGATGTCGATGTACAAATGACTCGCACTCAGGATAAGCTACTGTGTGACGACAGTTCAAAGCATAAAAAGAGAGATGACCTCTATAATCGCTATAAATTTACTTCTTCTTTTCAAAATCAGATATTTGTCAGTGTTCACGTAAATAAATTTCCCGAGAGTAAATATAAGGGCTTGCAGGTGTTTCACTCCGTGAATAATCCTTTAAGTGAGTCGTTGGCGCTACTTTTACAAGCAAATGTTAAGGATTATATTCAGAATGATAACGATCGAAAAATCAAAAGAGCGACTTCCTCTATATACTTGCTCGACAGACTGAACTGCCCTGCAGTTCTTGTCGAGTGTGGCTTCATATCCAATCCCGATGAAAGACAACTTTTAACAAGCGAGGACTATCAAAATCGTATTGCTTTTACAATTGCAAATTCAATAATAGAATTTATAAACATATAGGTGTAAAAATGGCTAAAAATGATTTAAAAGAAGTTTATGTTTGCAATAATTGTGGCGCAGAGTTTCCGAAATGGTCGGGGAAATGCTCTGAGTGCGGTGCTTGGGACACACTATTTCCCGAGATCAAAGCAAAAAAGATTGAGTCTAACGGCGTGAAAATTATATCGTCATCAGCTCCAAAGCTTATTTCGGATATTAAGATTGAAGGCGAGAGAGAAATACGCATGGAGAGCGGTATCTCTGAATTCGACAGAGCGGTTGGCGGAGGTATTGTAAAAGGGTCTGTTGTTTTGCTTAGTGGTGAACCGGGTATTGGTAAGAGTACAATCCTTCTTCAAATATGCAAAAATATTTCTAAAGAAAGAAAAATCCTCTACGTTTCCGGAGAGGAATCGTCAAGACAAATTAAGCTTCGTTCTGACCGTCTTGAAGTATGCGGAGATAACGTGTTTCTCCTGTGTGAGACTAACGTTGACGTTATTATGGCAGAGGTTGACAAGATATGCCCTGACATTTTGATAGTTGACTCTATTCAGACAACGTTTTCTTCCGAGCTTGATTCGGTTCCCGGTAGTGTAACTCAAGTAAAGCAATGTGCTTTGTCACTTATAAAGAAAACCAAAGAGGTTGGTTTCGCAACGATTATCGTCGGTCACGTGAACAAGGATGGCGGTATCGCAGGACCTAAGGTGTTAGAGCACATGGTAGACGTTGTTCTGAGCTTTGAAGGCGAGAGATCAAGGTTTTACAGAATAATTCGTGCATCAAAAAACAGATATGGCTCGACAAACGAAATAGGTGTTTTTGAAATGGGGGACAGGGGACTTATAGAAGTAGCCGACCCAAGTAGAACGTTACTCTCTGAAAAGCCTAAAAATGTCGCAGGAAGCTGTACCGTCTGCGTCCACGAAGGAAGCAGACCGATACTTGCTGAGGTTCAGGCTCTTGTCTCAAAAACTGTTTTTCCTGCACCTAAAAGAGTTGTGACAGGTCTTGATTTTAACAGAGTGTCAATCCTTTTGGCTGTCATAGAGAAGAGACTTGGCATTTACCTTTCAGCGCAAGACGTTTATTTAAACGTTATCGGAGGTTTGCGCTTGGATGAGCCGTCGGCTGACCTTTCGGTGGTAATGGCTATTATCTCAGCGTACAGAAATATAGTAATTGACGATGAAACGGTAGCTGTTGGAGAAGTAGGTCTTCTTGGCGAAATAAGATCGATCAATTTCGCTGAATCAAGAATAAAAGAGGCTTGTAGACTTGGATATAAGAGAATAATTATACCAAGGAGCTCACTTCCTAAAAAGCTCAAAGTATCTGACAACTTTGAAGTAATACCTGTTAGTAATATAATTGAAGTTTTAAAGCTGTTTTCATGAAAAAATCCCGTAGCTTTTTGCTACGGGATTTTACTTATATTCTTTTGATTGAATGAATTCTTACTTTTGTAATGTCTGTTCCAAGGTCTTCTGCAATGGCGGCTGAAACTGCAGCAAGAAGAGGCTGTTTGTCGGGGATAGGTGCAACGGTGTTGCTTGTGGGGGCACTCGCTTGAGCGGGAGCGCTTTTTTCTGTGGCACCCACGAAGATGCTCATGAGCTTACAAAGTATGATGATAAGGATAAGACCGGCAAAAACCGTTCCCATTCCAAGTAATACAACAAAAAGTGTAGGATACATATAAACCTCCATAAAACTTCTAATAATAACAAGTAAATTATAATACTTTATACATAAAAAAGGGATACTTACTTAATAGTAACACGTTAGCAAAGCGTTAAAAAATATGGTTATACCTTTAATGCTTTCTAAATATCTATCCAAATTATTTGTATGATATAATGATTGTATTAACAAAAACATGGAAATAATAGCGTTTTTTTAATACAACGTTCATTTTATAAACCCCATTTTTATGTGTAGGGATGTATAATAATGTCAAAGTATAGTACAATGTGGTAGTTTGGGCTTTTGATATTGCTTGCTGGCTTACTTATCGGTAAATCTATAACCGACACCTATCTCAGTAAAGACGTATTTGGGACTATCGTTATTATCTCCGATTTTCTTTCTGAGGCTTGCCATACATACTCTTATGCTTTTTGCATCAGAATTTCCTCTGTATCCCCAAACGTCCTTTGAGATTTGTTGATGACTTATAACTTTACCGGGATTTGTGGCGAGTAAAACAAGTAGCTTGTACTCTAACGGAGTGAGATGCACGTCTTGATTGTCTACGTAAATTCTTCTTCTTTCGGTGTCGATTGTCATTTCACCAAATTGAAGAATTTGGTTTGGCTTAGTTATTGATTCTTTGGTTATATATCTTTCCATAACTCTCACTCGGGCAAGTAGCTCACCCATGCTGAAAGGTTTTGTTACGTAGTCGTTAGCGCCGGCATCAAGAGCATCTATTATGTCTTGCTCGAATTTCCTGCCTGATACTACAAGAATGGGTATGTCTGAAACCTTTCTGATTTCTTCTATTACTTTCATTCCGTCGATGTCGGGTAACCCAAGGTCCAGCAATATTACGTCGGGATTTGAAGTGCAAAAGCTAAGTATTCCGGACCTTCCTGTTTGGGCACTGCTTACCTTATAATCCTTTGCCCGGAGTGCCATTGAAATAAAATTAACTGTTTTGATTTCGTCTTCAATTATGAGAACGTGTGTTCCTTCAATCATTTTATTAAGTCCTTATCATTATTTTTTAAAATCTTTATAAGAATTTTATCACATTTGACCTTAAAAATCAATGTGTAAAATAAAAAAGTAAATAAAATATTATTATAAGAGGTGTTATTATGAAAAAGTATCGTGTAATTGTTAACGGAGTTTCTTATGAAGTTGAACTTGAGGCTATGGATTCCGCAAGTGCTGCAACTGCTGCTCCTGCTCCCAAGGCTGAGCCTGCGGCTGCACCCGTTTCCGCTCCTGCCGCTGCCCCTGCAGGTGGACAGAAGGTAACTGCTCCCATGCCCGGCAACATCCTTAATGTAAACGTTTCTAACGGTCAGGCTGTTAAGAGCGGTGACGTTCTCTTTATTCTTGAAGCTATGAAGATGGAAAACGAAATCCTTGCTCCCTGCGATGGTACTGTTGGAGCTGTTAGTGTAACAAAGGGACAGTCTGTTGAGACCGGTGCACTTCTTTGCACAATTGCATAAGTTTTAGGAGGACGTAATGGAAGCTATTCTTAACTTTCTTGAACAGTCGGGTTTTTGGCTTGTTCAAGACAATTGGCTCTCTTTGGCGATGATAGCTATATCCTTCTTATTAGCTTTTCTCGCTATTGTTAAAAAGTTTGAGCCCATGCTCCTTTTGCCTATTGCGTTTGGCATGTTTTTGACAAATCTTCCCGGTGCAGATATGTATCACGAGATACTTTTTGCAGGCGGTCACGTTCAGTGGGGCCTTTTTGGTGGGGGAGAAATAACACAAGAGCTTATCGACGAGCTGGTTGCAGGAGGCGTCAGCACAGACATTGCATCTGCTTCTCTTGTTGGTAAAACGATAACTGCAGGACTTCTCGATTATCTCTATCTTGGTGTTAAGCTTGGTATCTATCCTTGTCTTATCTTTATGGGCGTTGGTGCTATGACCGATTTCGGTCCCCTCATTGCTAATCCTAAGAGCCTTCTTCTTGGTGCCGCTGCACAGCTTGGTATTTTCGCCACCTACGTTGGAGCAACTCTTCTCGGATTTGAACCTTTTGAGGCGGCGTCAATTGGTATTATCGGAGGTGCTGACGGACCTACGGCTATTTTTGTAACGTCTAAGCTTGCACCTAATCTTCTTGGTCCTATTGCTGTTGCCGCATATTCGTATATGGCACTTGTTCCCGTAATACAGCCTCCCATCATGAAGGCGCTTACAACTAAGGCTGAGCGTTCTATCGTTATGACCGAACTTCGCCCCGTTTCTAAAAAAGAAAAGATAATTTTCCCGTTTATAGTTACTCTTATAGTTTCTTTGATTGTTCCTTCTGCAGCTCCACTTGTTGGTTCTTTGATGCTTGGTAACATCTTCAGAGAGTGCGGAGTTGTTGAACGTCTCAATAAGACTGCACAGAACGAGCTTATGAACATAGTTACAATTTTCCTTGGAGTTACAGTAGGTGCTACCGCAACTGCAACAACCTTCCTTTCTCTTGGTACTATCAAGATTATTGCACTTGGTGTTGTTGCGTTTGGCCTTGGAACAGCGGGTGGCGTTCTCCTTGCTAAATTTATGAACTTGTTCTTGAAAAAGAAAATCAATCCTCTTATCGGTTCGGCAGGTGTTTCTGCTGTTCCTATGGCGGCTAGAGTTTCACAGATGGTCGGTCAGAAGGAAAACCCCTCAAACTTCTTGCTCATGCACGCTATGGGACCTAACGTTGCAGGTGTAATCGGCTCTGCAATTGCAGCAGGTGTCATGATAGCACTTTTCGGTTGATTGAAAGGAATATAAAATATGGAAAAAAAGTTATTAATTACTGATACGATTTTAAGAGACGCTCATCAGTCGCAGGCTGCAACAAGAATGAAGACTGAGGATATGATTCCCGCCTGCGAAGCTCTTGATAAGATTGGATATTGGTCTCTCGAGTGTTGGGGTGGTGCTACCTTTGACGCTTGTATGAGATTCTTAAACGAAGACCCTTGGGAAAGACTCAGGGCTCTTAAAAAAGCAATGCCTAACACAAAGCTTCAGATGCTCTTCAGAGGACAGAACATCCTCGGCTATAAGCATTATGCCGATGACGTTGTTGACGCTTTTTGTAAGAAGTCTATTGAAAACGGTATCGACATCGTGAGAGTGTTTGACGCTCTTAACGATACACGTAATCTTGAAAGAGCGATCAAGTCTATAAAGGCATACGGCGGTCACTGCGAAGCTGCAATCAGCTATACTACAAGCCCCGTTCACAATGAAGACTACTTTGTGACTCTCGCTATGAAGCTTGAGGAAATGGGTGCAGACAGCATCTGTATCAAGGATATGGCAAACCTGCTTCTTCCTATGGATGCATACAGCCTTGTTAAAAAGCTTAAAGAAAAGGTTTCTGCTCCTATCCACCTTCATACTCACAACACTTCCGGAACAGGTGACATGACAAACCTTATGGCTGTTTGGGCAGGCGTAGATATTGTTGACTGTGCGTTGTCACCACTTAGTAACGGTACTTCTCAGCCTACAACAGAGTCTCTTGTTGCAACCTTGAAGGGTACAGACAGAGACACAGGGCTCGACCTTAAGCTTCTCAGCGATGCCGCTGCTTATTTCAGAGGAATTGCTACAAAGCTTAAAGAAGAGGGAACACTCGACCCCAAGGTACTCAACGTTGATACCAATACACTTCTTTATCAGGTACCCGGTGGAATGCTTTCTAACCTCATTTCTCAGCTTAAGCAGGCTAACGCTTCCGACAAGTATTATGAGGTTCTTGAAGAAATACCGAGAGTAAGGAAAGACTTTGGATATCCTCCACTTGTAACTCCTACCAGCCAGATCGTAGGAACTCAGGCAGTTCTTAACGTTCTTCAGGGTGAAAGATATAAGATGATTACAAAGGAGTCTAAAGGACTTCTCAGGGGCGAATATGGTCAGCTTCCTGCACCTGTAAATGAGGACGTAAGGAAGAAAGCTATCGGCGATGCTGAAGTTATTACTTGCAGACCCGCAGACCTCATAGAACCAGAGCTTGAAAAGTATCGTGAAGAAGCAAAGGACATCGTAAAATGTGAAGAGGACGTTTTGAGCTATGCTTTATAAGTCGGAGGCCAAGCGGTCTTAGG
>JAZNZV010000083.1:0-35336 GCA_045595105.1 Eubacteriales bacterium
CGAAGGTGGAGCAGTGTGCGACACCGAAGTGAGTCGTAGTGCTGACAAAAATTTCGTCGGAATTACATTTCTTCCTTTCAAGTAATAATTTACAAATAAAAAAAGTAAAACTTATTAAAATTTTTGAAGGGGAGTAAGAGGGGGAACTTTTTATAAAAAGTTCCCCCTCTTAATACAAACAAAAAATCTCCGACGAAAGTCGGAGATTTTTGTTCATTTAATTAGTTGCCTGCGAGCTGCTTTGCAATTTCTTCTGCAAAGTTCTCTTCCTTCTTTTCAAGGCCTTCGCCCTTTTCATACATAAGGAATGCTTCAACCTTTACGGGTGCACCGAGTTCCTTTTCTACGCTGTTGAGATACTGTTCAACAGTGAACTTCTCTTCTTTAACGTACTCCTGAAGAAGGAGACAGTTTGTAGAATAGTACTTGCCAAGCTTACCCATAGCCATCTTTTCGATGATGTTTTCGGGCTTGTTAGCATTCTTTTCATCATTCTTTATCTGAGCCATGATGATTTCCTTTTCAGCGTCGAGGACGCTTGCAGGAACGTCATCCTTGCCAAGGTAAGCGGGCTTCATAGCTGCGATCTGGAGAGCAACGTTCTTTGCTGCTTCCTTGAATTCAGCCTTATCAGCTGCTGCGCTGTCAGCCATCTTAACCATAACACCGATAGAGCCCTTACCGTGAATGTAGGAAGCAATAGTTCCTTCAATGGTAACGAATCTTCTGATGTTGATGTTTTCGCCGATTTCAAATACCTTGTTCTTGAGAGCTGTCTCAACGTTCTGCTCTGCGTCAAAGGGAAGAGCAAGGAGAGCTGCAACGTCTGCGGGCTTGTTCTTAAGGATGAGCTTAAGAAGGTCCTTAACGAATGCTCCGAACACTGCGTTTGATGCAGCAAAGTCTGTTTCAATATTAACTTCGATCATAGCTGCAGTCTTAGTAGCCTCGTCGTACATAATGTCAACGATACCCTCTGCTGCGATTCTTGAGGACTTCTTGTCAGCAACTGCAAGTCCCTTCTCACGAAGGATCTTTATTGCTTCTTCTTCGTTTCCGTCAGCCTCTGTGAGTGCCTTCTTGCACTCCATCATGCCAAGACCTGTCTTAGCTCTGAGGTCTGCAACCTGTTTTGCTGTAATAGGCATATTATTATACCGAGTTGCCACTTATGTGACAAACTGTCCTTTCTTTAATTTTTCGTCTTTTTCCGCAATACTTCGTTGTCATCGTCCTCCACTTCGTCACCTTACAGAAGTAAGGCTTCCTTGTGTCGTCCTCGACGCCTCGTCTTGCGAAAAAATACTTCAAAATTTGTATTATTCAGTGATGGTACTAATCAACAATTATTCAGCGTCAGCTTCAGCTTCCTCTGCTTCTTCAGCAGGAGCAGCTTCCTCGCCCTGATGTCCTTCGATAACAGCGTTAGCTATTACGGAAGAGATGAGCTTGATTGCACGGATAGCGTCGTCGTTACCGGGGATTACGCAATCAATATCGTCGGGATCACAGTTTGTATCAACGATAGCGATGATCGGAATACCAAGCTTCTTAGCTTCTGCTACTGCATTTGCTTCCTTGCGAGGGTCAACAATGAAGATAGCGTCGGGAAGAGTGGTCATTTCCTTGATACCGCCAAGGTTCTTTTCAAGGGTTTCCATTTCCTTTGTAAGTGCGATAACTTCCTTCTTGGGAAGAAGGTCGAAGGTGCCGTCCTCAGCAAACTTGTGAAGAGTGTTAAGTCTTGCAATGCTCTTCTTGATAGTCTTGAAGTTTGTGAGCATACCGCCGGGCCAACGAGCGTTTACGAAGTACATACCAGCTCTGAGTGCTTCATCCTTGATAGCGTCCTGAGCCTGCTTCTTTGTTCCTACAAAGAGGATAGAGCCGCCTTCCTGAGCTGCTTCATGAACGAAGTTGTAAGCTTCCTCAACCTTCTTTACTGTCTTCTGAAGGTCGATGATGTAGATGCCGTTACGCTCGGTAAAGATGTACTCTGCCATCTTGGGGTTCCATCTTCTTGTCTGATGTCCGAAATGAACACCTGCTTCAAGAAGCTGTTTCATAGAAATTACTGACATTTTAAATGTCCTCCTTAAAGTTTTTTACCACCACAGAAGCTCCTCTACGGGACATACCAAAGGGTACGAACTGCCGTATATACACCCCTGTGTGTGTATTTTTGCCGATATAGTATAGCACACCCCCCTGACTTTTTCAAGAGTGTGTGCCAAAAAACAACAATGTTTACAAAAAGTTCACATTTAACTGCGAAGTCCTTTAACGAGAAGCTTCACGTCCATGTATTTTGATGCATTGTCGTAGTAGATGTGACCTTTGTCGATAATGAGGAGTGCAAGGTCTGCGTCTGCCTTTATTGCCGAGCGGTTGGGGGTAGTGGCAATAGCAACGGTAAGGTCTTCGCTCTCCAAAGAAATAGAGAAATGAGCCTCCGAGTAAGAGGAAAGCTTATTCTTGACAACAAAACGTGTTTCGGGAGTAACCATAACGTTTTCGTTCTTATCGAAAGCACCCTTGCCGAAGGTTTTATATACCTTTGCCCTCATGTTAAGAGGGAAGGAAACGGCAGTTTCAAAAGCGTTCTCCTCTACCTTTATGCCCTTGATTATACCGGCGTATTCTTCGGGAAGTCTCTCGGCGGAATCGAAGATGTCCTTAATTATCTTATCTTTAGTGAGGGTTTCGTATATCTTCATCATCTTGCCCTGGAGCTGACCGTTTGACGATGCCCAGCGGTCAATGTCACGGTAGGACACGCCGTTTTTCTCATCAATGAGGGATTCGAATATCATCTCACGGGTAGATGCCACCATATCGAAATACTTCATAGTGCCATAAAAGTAACGGCATTCAAAGGCGGTTATCGCTTTTTTCTTACTAAGGGTGAGAGCCTCTCTTTTCTCTGCCATTTCTTCGGGAGAAAGGGCTTTGTCGGCATAGAGAGAAAACTGAACGCCCTCTTTTTCGCCAAGAGCTATTTCATAAAGCTGTTTTTCCGTCATTTCGGGGTAAATGCCCGAAAGCCTTTCAAGGTCGGCTGTTTCTATCTTGATTTCTTTCATCTTTAGTTTACCTTTTCTTAGAATAGTAACTAATTTTAGCACATCTTTTTTACAATGTCAAGGAATGCATAAATTTATTGACAATTACTTGTAAATAATATAAAATATAGAGAAGAAAAGGAGTGAATCAAGTTCATGATTGAAAAGAGAAAAACGGCGATTGCAGAGGGCGTCGCTCTTCACTATATAAACGACTTAAAATATAAGACCAACTATTTGAATATATATTTTTCACTGCCTCTCACAAGTGAGAATACTACCAAAATGAGCCTTCTTGCCAAGGTTATGAAAAGGGGAAGCACAACTTATCCAACAATGGCAAGTCTTAACTCTGCCCTTGATATGAATTATTCCTCGGGCATAACTCTCACCTCCTCAAAGGAAGGGGAGACGGCGGTGTTTATTGTGGGTGTTTCCACCTTGAAAAATGATTTTGCTCTTGAAGGCGAGGATATATTTGAAAAGGCGCTTGACGTAGCCTTCGACCTTATTATGAACCCTTTGACAAAAGACGGCAAGTTCAATGAAGAGTATTTTGAAAGCGAAAAGAAAAATCTCCGTGACTCCATTCTTTCACAAATAAACAATAAAGCGGCTTACGCACGCATGCGCTTTATTTCTGCTATGTGTCAGGGTGAGCCCTACGCCGTTAACGGGGAAGGTGATATAGAAATTCTCGAAAAGACCGATAACGCAGAGCTTTTTGAATTCTGGAAATATCTTTTGAAGTGTGCTGACTGCCACGTTTATTTCGTAGGAAACGAAAAAGAGGAAAGAGTCGGGGCTTTACTCCGTTCAAGATTTGAAAAGACATTAAGACAGCCTGTTTCTATCCCTGAGGTTCAAGTCATTGTTGAAGAGAATAACAAGAACGTAACCGAAGCACTCGATATTGCGCAAGCGCATCTCTTTGTGGGCTTCAGAACTCCCGTCACCTATTCTCATCCCGATTATCTGAAGTTTGTTCTTCTCAATATGGTTCTCGGTGGCGACGTATCAAGTAAAATGTTTATGAATTTAAGAGAGAAGATGTCTCTTTGCTATACATGTTATTCCTCTCTTGACGGCAGTAAGGGAATACTTATGGCATATGCGGGTATCGACCCCGAAAACAAAGAAAAAACGCTTGACGCCTTTTATAAGGAGCTTGACAATATAAAAGAAGGAAAGGTGAGCGTGGATGAGATAGAGGATGCAAAAAAAGCCTACGTTAACCGTATGCGTGAAATTGCAGATAACCCATCTCTTCTTCCTGCATGGTTCCATTTAAGACTGTCAGCTCCGGACCGTGACCCCTCACTTGATGCAGAGGAGATAAACAGGCTTACTCTTGACGACGTAGTTTGGGCAGCTAAGAACATAAAACTTGACACTGTGTACTTTCTTACGAAAAAGTAATAAAAGGTGATAAAATGAATTTTACAAAATATACAAACGAACGTCTTGGAGAGAGCTATTATAAGGGTGTTCACGAAAG
Source organism: Eubacteriales bacterium (assembly GCA_045595105.1). Classification (GTDB taxonomy): domain Bacteria; phylum Bacillota; class Clostridia; order Oscillospirales; family SIG627; genus RGIG6353. The sequence goes on from JAZNZV010000083.1 coordinate 4,561, forward strand.
TGGGCTTGAGGTTATTGTTATCCCCAAGGACCAGATGACAGCCTATGCTCTTTTTGCTACACGTTACGGCTCTATGGACAATACCTTCAAGACCAAGAAGGACGGCGACTATATCACCGTGCCCGACGGAATAGCACATTTTCTTGAGCACAAGCTCTTTGAAAACGACGACGGAACAGATACCTTTTCACGCTTTGCAGGGCTTGGAGCCTCTGCCAACGCATATACCTCCAACGAGATGACCGCTTATCTTTTCTCGGCTACCGAGAATTACTACGAGTCACTTGAGGTGCTTCTCGACTTTGTCACTCACCCCTATTTCACCGAAAAGACAGTAGAAAAGGAAATGGGTATAATCGAGCAGGAGCTTAGAATGTACGAGGACAACCCATACCGCTGGATGTATCAAGCATTGCAGAATGCTCTCTACGTGAATAATCCCGAGAGAATACCCGTGGGGGGAACGGTAGAGTCTATACACGAGATTACCGCCGAAATCCTTTACGATTGCTATAACACCTTCTACAACCTTAACAATATGGTGCTCGTCCTTTGCGGTGACGTCCTGCCAGAAAAGGTTGCAGAGGTTATGGATAAGACCCTTAAGAAGAGCCCTGACTCCTTTATCGAAAAGAAGCTCGTTGACGAGCCGAGAAGGGTAAACGAGGAGCTGGTGGAAAAGTCTTTCCCCGTCTCACGTCCTATGTTCAGCATCGGACTTAAGGAAACCGACTTTACCGATGACGGCGACTTGTATATCAAACGTGAGTTTGAGCACTCCATTATATCCGAAATACTTTTCGGAAAATCCTCGGACTTTTATACAAAGCTTTATTCAAGCGGACTTATCAATCAGAAGTTCGGTACGGGCTATTATGCCTCAAAATCCTTTGCCCATTTTATTGCTTCGGGTGAAAGTGATGACCCGAGAGAGGTATTCCGCCTTATGAAGGACGAAATAAATCTTTTCAGAAATGGCGAAAAGAAGATAGACAAAACAGATTTTGAAAGAGCGAAAAAGGTGCTTTACGCCGCATCGGTGCAGGCGTGGAATTCTACCTCAGATATTGCCGAGACCTTCCTCGATTACTACCTTGCAGGAGCGGATATGTTAAGGCTTCCCGAGGTGCTTTCTTCTATAACTCTCGATGACGTAAAAGCAAGACTTGAAAAATCTTACGATACAAGCCTTATGTCAATGGCAGTAGCAATGCCCGAAAAAGTAAAGGAGTAAAAATGTCACATTGGATATCTTTTCCCGGACTTGGTATTGAGCCCTTCAAAATAGACCCCGTTGCCTTTAATCTCTTTGGCAGAGACGTTATGTGGTACGGAGTAATCCTTACCACAGGTATCATTCTTGCGGTACTCTATGCTTGGCAGATGGCGAAGAAGTCGGGCATAGATGAGGACACCTTTTTCAATCTTGTGCTCTTCCTCATTCCTATTTCCATCATCTGTGCACGCCTTTACTACGTTATTTTCGACCCAACCCCAAACTACCATAGCTTCATTGACGTCATTGCAATATGGCGAGGTGGAATAGGAATTTACGGTGCAGTAATAGGTGGCGCTTTAACAGCCATAGTTTTTGCAAAGGTCACAAAGCTCAAGCTTTCCACTCTCCTTGACTGTCTCGCTCCTGCGGTTATGATAGGACAGATTGTGGGGCGTTGGGGCAACTTTGTCAATGCCGAGGCTCACGGCTCGGTGACCGACCTTCCTTGGAGAATGGGGATAGCACCTTATATGGAGGGCAGAGAGTATTCCGAGATTTATACGTCTTACTATCACCCTACCTTTCTCTATGAATCTCTCTGGAACTTACTCGGATTTTTAATTATACATTTTATTTTGAGAAAGAAAAAGACCTTTGAAGGTGAGCTTGCACTTTTCTATCTTGCATGGTATGGACTTGGACGTGGCTTTATCGAGCTTCTTCGTACCGACAGCCTCAGGATTTTAGGCTTTAAGGTATCGGCTCTTGTGGGCTTCTTGTCAGCGATAGTGTTTGGTACAATACTTGTTATAATGAAAATGAAGCATTCAAAAATGCAGAATTCAGAGTTATGAATGCAGTTTTTTGCATTTTGCATTAACTAAAAGGAGAAATATATGGCAGTAATACTTGACGGAAAGCTTACCTCAGCTAAGGTAAGACAAAGAATAAAAGCGGAGGTTGACGCACTCCCCGAGGGAGCAAGACGTCCGGGACTTGCAGTGGTTATCGTAGGTGACGACCCTGCCTCACACGTGTACGTGAGAAACAAGAAGAAGGGCTGTGAGGAGGTGGGCTTTTTATCCCGTGAATACGCATTGCCCGAAAGCACTACCGAAGAGGAGCTTATAGCTCTTGTAGAGGAGCTCAACGGTGACAGCGAAATAGACGGAATACTTGTGCAGTTGCCCCTTCCCCGTCATCTTGACGACAAGAAGGTCATTGAGCACATTGACCCATCAAAGGACGTTGACGCCTTTTCTTATCACAACGTGGGAAGAATTACGGTAGGAGATTATGACTTTCTTCCCTGTACTCCTGCAGGCGTTATGGAGCTTCTTCATGAATATAATATAGACGTTTCGGGCAAGAATGCAGTAGTAGTCGGAAGAAGTAATATAGTAGGTAAGCCTCAGGCGCTCTTACTCCTTCAGGCAAATGCAACCGTAACCGTGGCTCACTCCAAGACTCAGAACCTTGCCGAAGTAACAAGAGGTGCCGATATACTTGTTGTGGCTATCGGAAAGGCGAAGTTTGTCACATCCGATATGGTAAAGGAAGGCGCTGTTGTCATTGACGTTGGAATGGACAGAGACGAGAACGGCAAGCTTTGCGGAGACGTGGATTTTGAAGGGGTTTGCGAAAAGGCATCCTATATTACCCCTGTTCCAGGCGGTGTAGGACCTATGACCATAACCGAGCTACTCAAGAACACACTTACCTCGTATAAGAGAAGAAATAATATTTAAGGATTTTTATGCACGGGATTTTACACATTTTTTTACATGCTTTGAAGCATACTTTGAAGGACGGAATATCACTTTTGCCTTTCTTGTTCCTTACATATTTTTTGATGGAGCTAATAGAGCACACCTCAAAGGATAAGGCAAAGGCGTTTATTTCATCTTCGGGAAGATTCGGTCCCTTGGTGGGAGGGGTGCTGGGCACACTGCCACAATGCGGATTTTCGGCGGCAATAGCGGGGCTTTATTCGGGAAGAGTAATAACTCTTGGAACGCTCTTCGCTATCTTTCTGTCTACCTCCGACGAGATGCTCCCCATAATGATTTCAAATAAATTCCCCATAAGCTCTGTTGCAACTGTTATCGTGGCAAAGGCTCTTATAGGTATCGTTGTGGGATTTCTTGTAGATATACTTTTGAAGAGAAAAAGCAGTGCCGACAGTATTACTCATATCTGTGAGGACGAGGGCTGTCACTGTGAAGAGGGCGTTTTGCGTTCTGCTCTTCACCATACATTAAGCGTGTTTTTATTTATAATTGCCGTAGGCTTTATTCTTGAATCGGTGATAGGAATTGTGGGAGAGGACCTTCTCGCTTCTCTTATTTCGGGAGCACCCATAATTTCTAATATAGTTGCCGCAACCATAGGGCTTATCCCTAACTGTGCCGCATCGGTAGTAATAACCGAGCTTTATATCGAGGGCATAATATCGGCGGGCGCTATGATGTCGGGACTCCTTGTAGGGGCGGGCATGGGAACTCTCGTGCTTTTCAGAACCAACAAAAATTTAAAGGAAAACCTTTTGATTTTAGTTTCCCTTTGGGCTATTGGCGCACTCTCGGGAGTGCTTCTCGATACAGTGGGATTTCACGTATAAAAAGGAAGTGTAAATTTGAAGCATCAGATAAAAAAAGTAATAGCCGCCCACGACCTATCGGGGCTTGGCAGATGCTCTTTGTCAGCCGTAATGCCTATCCTTTCGGTTATGGGCATACAGGCGGTAGCCCTGCCCACAGCAATACTTTCTACTCAAACCGACGGATATGAAAATTTCACCTTTCACGATATTACCGACGGTATAGAGGACTATTTTAACCACCTTATTTCACACACCGACGCTTTTGACGCTTTTTACAGCGGATTTCTCGGCTCGTCAGAGCAGATAGATAAAATTTGCCACATGACCGAGAGAGTAAAGGACAAAATGACGGTGCTCGTTGACCCCGTTATGGGAGACGGTGGAGAATACTATTCCACGTATAACGAAGAAATGAGTGAGGGCATGAGGCGTCTTATAAAGAATGCTCACATAATCGTGCCCAATATAACCGAGGCGTCCTTTCTCCTTTCTGAGGAGCCAAAGGAAAAGTATAGTGACGAAGACGTAAAAAGCTATGTGAAAAGGCTTTCCCACATGACGGGAGGGTCGGTGGTGATAACGGGAATAAAGGGGAAGGGAAGCGTTTCTTCTGCCTTTTCCTCCGACGGAGGGATAACCGTTGGCTTTCAGGAAAATCACAGTCTTGACTGCCACTATCCAGGAACGGGAGATATATTTGCGTCTGTTATGCTGGGCGCTCTTCTCAACGGCAAAAATTTAAGCTCGGCTGTAAAACAGAGCGCTGAATTTGTAAAAGAGGTTATGGAATACTCCGCAGGGTTCGATTATCCCAAACGAGAGGGAGTACTTCTCGAAGCAAAACTTTCAAAGCTTATGAATTTTTAAGGGCTTTTCATCATAGACTTTTAAAAAACGAAAAGGAAGATTTATTATGAATTACACCGACATAAAGGATTTTAATCCCTTTCTCAGAATCGGTTCGGATTGGGCGCTTCTCGGTGCCGTTATGGGAGAGCGTAAAAACGCCATGACAGTAAGCTGGGGAGATGCGGGAGTACTTTGGAATAAGCCCATATTCACAGTATACGTTCGTCCTACACGCTATACATACCACCTTATAGAAGGAAGCGACATAGCTACTCTTTCGTTCTTCGACGAGTCAATGAAAAAGACTCTTTCCTATTTCGGAAGAGTCAGCGGTAAGGATGAGGACAAATTCGCATATTCAAAAATAGAGCATCATATAGAAGACGGAGCGCTGATGTTCGACCGTGCAAAGCTTACTCTTGTTGGAAGGAAGCTTTATTATTCGGATATCGACCCAAGGCACTTTAAGGACGAAGCTATCGACTTAAACTATTCGGGCGATTACCACAGAGCTTATACTTATGAAATAATAAAGGTGTGTCAATGACACACCTGCATTAAAAAAAGCCCGAAAGGGCTTTTTTTAAATGTCGTATTTGATTTCAAATTTGCTCTTCCACTGTGCACACTGTGCCATGAAGTCGGAGTCGGGCTCGGTCTTGACAGAGTGAAGATACTCGTGAGTGTCGAAGGTGCCGTGTGCCGCTTCTATCATTGCAACCGCTATGTTCGAGCAGTGGTCGGAAATTCTCTCACAGTTAGTCAGAAGGTCTGTGAGGACAAAGCCTAGCTCGATAGTACAGCTTCCCTTCTGGAGACGGGAAATATGTCTTGTTCTTATCTCGTTAATGAGAGCGTCAATGACCTGTTCAAGAGGCTCGATGGTTTTTGCAAGCGCAAGGTCGCCTGTCTGGAAAGCACGTGTAGTGTTGGAAAGAATTTGCGTTACAGCCTCTGTAAGAGTTTTCAGCTCGTTTCTCGCTTCATGGGAGAAGGATATCTTCTTTTCATACATTTCACGGGAGACGTCAACAAGGTTTTCGGCGTGGTCGCCTATACGCTCAAGGTCGGTGATGACGTGAAGGAGAAGAGATACGTTTTTTGCGTCACTGTCCGAGAGCTGACACTTGGAAAGCTTTACAAGATAGGTTCCAAGTCTGTCCTCGTAGTTGTCAAGTACCCCTTCAAGCTCAACGATTTCCTTTGCCTTTTCATCGTCAAATCTATCAAGGAGTCTTATAGCGTCAAGCACCGAGTTCTCGGCAAGAGCACCCATAGTTCTCGATGCAGAAAGGGCATTTCCTACTGCAATGGAAGGTACGGTGAGAAGTCTGTCGTCGAGGAAAGCGGATTTCTCCTTGTCGTCCTGTACGCTCTCTTCCTTGTCCTTGATGATAATACAAGCACACTTTTCGAGAAGCTTCGAGAAGGGGAAGAGAATGAGCGTTGACACAACGTTGAAGACAGAATGAATTACAGCAATGCTGAAGGGTGTGACAGGGCTGTTTTCAAAGGTAAACTCAACAAATGCTCCCGTTATTGCCCAAAGAGAGAGAAGAATGACGGTACCGATGCAGTTGAAGAGAAGGTGTACTACGGCAACTCTTCTTGCATTTCTTCCTGCACCAACGGAGGAAATCATGGCGGTGACACAGGTACCGATATTCTGACCCATAATAATGGGGATAGCAGATGAATAAGTAATAGAGCCTGTCATAGAAAGTGCCTGCAATACACCCACAGATGCCGAAGAGGATTGTATAATTGCGGTGAATATTGCACCTGCAAGGACACCGAGAACAGGATTGGAAAAAGCGGTGAGTATACTTGCAAACTGAGGCATATCCGCTAAAGGCTCAACGGCGGAGGACATGAAGTCCATGCCGTACATAAGTACTGCAAAGCCGACACAGATAGAGCCGATATCACGCCTTGACTGCTTCTTTGAAGTCATTATAAGGAGTATTCCTACAAAGGCAACGATAGGAGAAAAGCTTTCGGGCTTCATAAGCCTAAGGAAGAAGGAATTACTTTCTATTCCCGTAAGGCTGAGCAGCCACGCTGTGATTGTGGTACCGACATTAGAGCCCATTGTTATGGAAATCGCCTGAGAAAGTCCCATAATGCCTGAGTTTACAAGACCTACAAGCATGACCGTAACAGCAGAGGATGATTGGATAATGGCAGTAATTACGGCACCGAGAGTAAGTCCCTTTAGAGGGTTTGAGGTAAGCTTTCTGAGTATCCCCTCTATCTTGCCACCTGCAAGCTTTTCAAGAGAATTTGACAGAACGTGCATTCCGTAAAGGAAGAGAGCAAGTCCGCCAAACAGACTTATAACTGAAAAAATATCCATATTTTAATTTCCTTTCTTTAGAGCACCTTTTGTCCGTTTATGTTAAGTGAAAAGGTAAGCCCAAGCTTTTCTGCGGCATTTCTGCACATGACCATTCTTCCAAGGAATATTTCAAAGTAGTTCATAACCGAGCCTACCGACGTATCAATTCTGAGGTTTAAGGTCAAGATTTTATTTTCGGTATCGATTTGGGTCTTACCTTCCTCTACCGAATAATTTACTCTGTCGTGAATATCGAAGGAGGACTTGTCGGTGTTTCTCACTCTTGAGCGTCTTACGTCGGTTTTGTCGGCGAGAATGAGAGCGGCGGCAACGGCATTCACTGCAACTCCCGTTCCTTCGTCATGATTGCCTATGGCGGTAACCACGGTCGCTACGTCCTCAGCAGGCATTCCGAGATTGTCAAGTATTCTGAACGCCATGATAGCACCGCTTTGAGAGTGGTCCTCTCGGTTTACAAGATTTCCTATATCGTGCATATACCCCGCAATCTTGGCAAGGTCTATGGTGTGCTCGTCATACCCTAAGGTCTCGAGAATTTTACCGCTGTCATGCGCAACCTTGCCCACGTGAGCAAAGCTGTGCTCGGTGTAGCCAAGGCAGATAAGAGACTCGTCAGCCTTTTTTATATACGTCTTTATTTCTTCGTTTTTCTTTATATCTTCAAAGGTTATCATTTAAAACACTATCCTTATTGTAGTTCCCTCGCCAAGAGTGCTCTTTACCGAAAGTCCAGCTCCGAAGAATTTTGCTCCGTGCTTTACTATGGAAAGACCAAGTCCCGTTCCGCCAATCTCCTTGGAGTGGCTCTTGTCCGCTCGCCAGAAGCGTTCAAATATGTGAGGGATATCGTTTTCGGCAATGCCTATACCCGTGTCGCTGACCTCAAACTCAACGCCGTCAATTCTTTGCTTTATTCTTATATTGACCTTTCCGTCTTGCTTGTTGTATTTGACTGCATTGTCGAGAACGTTGAATATCATCTCTTCAACTATCTGCTCACCACCTGTTATGACAGGCTTGTCGCCGGTGATGGTGAAGGTGACGTTTTTTTCCTTTGCCTGAAGCTCAAGCTGACCTATTATAGATTTTGTCAAGTCGTACAGGTCGATATCTTCTATCTTGACCTGAATGTCCTTGCCGTCAAGCTGAGAAAGCTTTATTATATCACCCACCAGAGTTATAAGTCGGTGGGCTTCATCGTATATCCTTCCTGCAAATTTTGAGACGTCCTCTTCTTTTACAAGTCCGTCACGCAGCAGCTCGGAGTAGCCCTTGATGCTTGTGAGTGGCGTTTTAAGCTCGTGAGACACGTTGGCGGTGAAATCACGCCTGAGATTGTCCTGCTCCTCGTGGAGCACTTCAATGTCTTTAAGCTTGTCCGAGGTCTCTTTTTCTTTTTTTATTATCTTGTTTCTCAGCTCGAGAAGCTCTCCGTATACCTCGTTTGCATAAGGGTTGTCAAGGTCAATGGAATTAATCTTTTTTGCGATTTTTTCGGAGGACTTAACTGCCATAATGAGAGACGTCAGTGTGAGCGTTACAATGCCCACCGACAAAAGCCCCATAAAGGCATATCCTACCTTAAAGTCCATGAGATATATGAGAATGAAAGCCAAAGCCGATAAAATGAGAGTGACAGCCGAAACCTTCAAAGCGACACTCAGTATTTCACGGCTGACGGTATTCTTTTTCTTCACCTTAGTCACCTCTTTTCTGAAATCTTGTAGCCTACCCCTCGCACCGTCTCGATAAGCTCACCTGCAACGCCAAGCTTTTGTCTGAGTGTGCGTATGTGTACGTCTACCGTTCTGCTTTCCCCGTCGAAGGAGTAGCCCCATATAGTGTTGAGAAGCTGGTCACGGGTAAGGACTATGCCAATGTTCTTTAAAAGCATAGTAAGTATTTCAAATTCCTTGTAAGTCAAGGTAACTTCTTTTTCTTCAACCGTTACAATATGTCTTTCGGGGCAGACGTAGAGAGGACCTATCGTGTATTCAAAAAGCTCCTTGTCTCGTTTTTCCGCCCTGAGTCTTGCCTTTACTCTCGCCACAAGCTCCATTACTCCGAAGGGCTTTGCAATATAATCGTCAGCCCCAAGCTCAAAGCCTTGTACCTTGTCTATCTCCGAGCTTTTCGCCGAAAGCATAATGACGGGTATATTTGCGGTGGCAGTGTTGTTTTTAAGCTTTGCGAGAATGCTCAGCCCGTCCTCTTCGGGTAACATAATATCGAGAAGCACCAAAGACGGCGCTTTTTCTTCCATACCTTTCCAGAAAGAGAGAGGATTGTCAAAGCTTTTTGCTTCAAGTCCCATATTGCAGAGAGCGTAGGTGACAAGCTCTCTTATGTTTTTGTCATCTTCTACGAGATATATCAATACAAATACCTCCAAAAACGGATTTTGGCATATTTTAGCAAACCATTTCAAAACTTAGACGAAATTCCGGTTAAATGTATGTTAAACTTTTCATCTCCATTATAGTTTATTATTTGCTGTTTTGCAAGAAAAAATAAGGTTTATGTGTAAAATACTACACATAAACCTATACTTATTTTACAATATATGATTTCGGTGGAATTTTCATCCCTTTTACCGACTTTTCGCTGTCACCCACGTTAATCGCCACAGTCAAGGAGTCCTTGTCCTTTTTACGGCGATAGATGATACAGTCCTCATCCTTGTAGATGAATTCAAAGGAGCCGTCCTTGAGGCAGGAGTGCTTATGTCTGAGCCTTCCAAGCTCCTTATAGTGCTTTATAAGCTCCTCTTCCTCACATCCCCAAGGGTAGGGAAGTCGGCAGAATGGGTCGTGGTAGCCCTCAAGTCCTGCTTCGTCTCCGTAATATACCGAAGGAAATCCAAAGACGGTATACTGAATGACAGAGGCTATTTTCAAGAGTGAAATAGCTTCTCTTCTCTTTTCCTTTGACATTCTGAGGGTTGCAAGCTCGTCGTTGTCCCGACCCTCGCCTGCGCTCTTATCACCGAGAAGTGTGAGCATTCTTTCGGTGTCATGGGTAGAGATGATGTTCATGAGGGAATTGGATATTTCGAGAGGATAGCTTGCGTAAAGCTCGGTGAGAGCGTTATAAAAGGTTTCGGTGTCGCCCTCGGTGAGAAGTGCAAGAATAGCCGAGCGCAAGGGGTAATTCATTACGCTGTCAAGCTGACCGCCGTGAAAATACTTTCTTCTCACGCCATAGGAAATCTTCGTTACCGCATTTTCCCAGACCTCGCCGATAATAGCCTTATTGCCATGGGACTTCACTTCCCCGCAAAACTCGTCGAGGAAGGTGTCCGAAAGCTCGTCGGCAACGTCAAGACGCCAGCCGTCAGCCCCTCTTTCAAGCCATTTTTTGGCAATGTTCTTAGTGAAATATTTTCTGCAGTTATCCTCGCTGTGCTGAAGCCTTGGCATTATTTCAATACCCCACCAAGCCTCATAGCTGTCGGGGAAGTCGGTGAAGTTAAACCACCTGTGATAGGGGGAGTCCTCCGACTGATATGCCCCCACCTCTTCATATTCTCCATAGCGGTTGAAGTAACGGCTGTTGTCTCCCGTGTGATTGAAAACGCCGTCAATGATGACCTTCATTCCATGCTTGTGGCATTCCTTGATAAGGGTGTCAAACGCCTCGTCACCGCCGAGAATGGAGTCTATCTTTTCGTAGTCACCCGTATCGTAGCGATGATTTGACACCGATTCAAATATGGGAGATAAGTAAATAATGCTGACCCCAAGCTTTTTAAGGTAGGGAAGCTTTTCTATAACGCCCCAGAGATTTCCTCCGAAGAAAACGTCGTTTGAAAGAGGGTCGCCTGCTTTTTTTGCATATTGGGGAATACCGTTCTCCCAGTCCTCGTTGAGCCTTCCGTGAAGCGTTACCTCACCCTTGCCACGGCAAAATCTGTCAACAAAGATATGATACATCACCCCACCCTTCATAAAGTCGGGGGTAGAGAGGGAGGGGGAGTGAACGAGGAGAGTAAATTTACTTTCACTTCTGTCTGACAGGGTAAAGTCTACGTTATTGACACTTGAAGAAAAGAGGGTATCCACACCTCTCAAAAAGAGGAATTCATAAAAATAAAGACCTCGTTTTTTAAGAGGAAGAGTGACGGAGTAAGAGTCTGTACCAAGACTTGTATCCTTAAACTCAAAGGGCAGGTCAAGTGTGGGCTCGCCGTCGGGGTTTATTCTCAGCACAACTCCAGATGCTCCCAATATCCTTGGCACCTCAAGGGTAAAGGTCAGCCTTTCACCCTCGGGAAAAGCGCCGAGAAGTGTCACGTTTTTGGCGTGACACTTCTTTGTAAGGCGTATTTTAATATCTTTTTCCAGTTTTGTGTGATTAGCTGTAATCATTATTTAACTTTCTTCAAATTCCAGAATTTAGAAGCGTATTCCTCTATGCATCTGTCGGCTGCAAAGTAGCCCGATGATGCGATATTGATAAGGGACATACGGTTCCACTTTTCACGCTCACGATAGGTTAATATCGCCTCTCTGTGTGTCAGATGGTATGACTCAAAGTCTGCAAGACACATATAGGGGTCTGCAACGCCGTGAGCGTTGAGAAGGTAGGACGCTATATCTGCAAAGGATTCACCTGCAAAGCCCTTAGCAAGGCGGTCGATGATAGCACGCAGTCTCGGGTTTGTGGTGTAGTAGTTTGCGGAGTTGTAGCCCGACAGCCACAAGCCTTCGACCTCACTTGCAGTAAGACCGAAAATAAACATATTTTCACTGCCTGTTGCCGCCTGCATTTCAACGTTGGCTCCGTCCAGCGTTCCGATAGTAAGCGCTCCGTTTATCATAAGCTTCATACAGCCCGTACCGCTTGCCTCTTTACCTGCAAGGGAAATCTGCTCGCTTATTTCGGCAGAGGGAATGAGAGCCTCGGCAAGGCTTACGTTGTAGTCCTCAAGGAATACTACGCTGAGCTTGTCCTTTATTTTGGGATTCTTTTCTATATCCTTTGACAGACAGCAGATAAGCTTGATAATTCTCTTTGCCATATCATAGCCCGGTGCCGCTTTGGCTCCGAAAATAAAGGTCTGGGGCTGAAGGTCAAGGTCGGGATTGTTTTCAAGGTCAATATAAAGACCGATGATATTGAGAGCGTTGAGAAGCTGACGCTTGTACTCGTGAAGACGCTTTATCTGTACGTCGAACACCGAGTGAGTGTTGAGCTTCTGTCCCGTCTTGTTTGATATAAGATTTGCAAAATCGATTTTATTCTGATGCTTTACGGCTCTCAGCTTTTCAAGAACTGCCTTATCATCGGCAAACTTTTTGAGCTCTTCAAGCTTTTCGGGCTCTTTTCTGTACCCATCTCCGATGCACTCTTCAATGAGAGAGGCAAGTCTCGGGTTGGAGTAGCACAGCCAACGTCTGTGAGCAATACCGTTTGTTACGTTGTCAAAACGGTTGGGATACATTTTATAAAAGGGCTTAAAGGTAGAATCCTTTAAAATCTGAGAGTGAAGCTTTGATACGCCGTTTATAGAGTGGGATGCAATAACCGACAGGTTTGCCATTCTCACTTCTCCGTTGGCGATAATGCTCATATTGGATATAATGTCCCAGTTTCCGGGGAATGCTTCCCAAGCCTCACGGCAGAAGCGCTCGTTTATTTCCTTTATGATAGAGTGAATTCTTGGAAGCTTTAAGCGGAATAAGTCCTCGTTCCACTTCTCAAGTGCCTCGGGCATTACAGTGTGATTGGTGTAGGACACCGTCTTTGTCACAATATCCCACGCTCTCTCCCAGGTGTAGAAGTATTCGTCAATAAGGATACGCATAAGCTCGGGTACAACGAGAGCAGGGTGAGTATCGTTGATGTGAATAGCTACCTTGTCAGGGAGATTGTCAAGAGTTTTGTAAAGTGCCATGTGGTCACGGATAATGCTCTGTACCGATGCCGACACAAGGAAATACTGCTGAGAAAGTCGGAGAAGCTTACCCTCAGTATGATTGTCCGAGGGGTAAAGCACCTTGGAGATAATATCTGCATTTGTGCTTTCCTCAAGTGCCTTTGTATACTGTCCTTGGGTGAAGAGACCCATGTTGAAGTTCTGAATATCACGTGCTTTCCACAGTCTGAGCTGGCTTACCGCCCCGGAGTCTGCTCCCGATATCATCATATCGTAGGGCACGGCTTCGATTTCTTCGGCATTTTCATAGAGTATCTCAAGGTGTCCGTCACGCCAGTTTTCGACAACCTTTCCTCCGAATTTAACCTTGTATACTCTGTCTGTACGGGGTACAAGCCAAACCTCTCCACCGGGGAGCCATACGTCGGGAAGCTCAAGCTGCATTCCGTCAACTATCATCTGCTTGAAAAGTCCGTACTCATAGCAGATAGAAAATCCTGTTGCGGGATAGTCGAGACTTGAAAGAGAGTCCATGAAGCAAGCGGCAAGTCTGCCAAGACCTCCGTTGCCAAGCCCTGCATCGGGCTCGCAGGAATAAAGCTCTTCAAGGTCGAACCCAAGAGACTTCATTGCTTCCTTGTAGGAGTCGGCAAGTCCTAAATTGTGGAGATTTGTCTTCAGACTTCTTCCCACAAGGAACTCCATACACATATAGTAAATACGTTTAGCGCCTTTATCGTTTACTTTTTTCTTAAAGGCGGCACGCTTTTCGGTAAGAATATTTTTGACGGTTATTGCCGCCGCTTTATACATCTGTTCGCAGGATGCCTCGTCGGGAGAACAGCCAAAATGTCTTTGAAGTACGTTTTCTATTTGTTCTCTTACCTTAGCGCTGCTTGTTATTTCGTTCATTAATTTCCTCCGTGTTCCTTTTAAATGCAAGGTGCATTTTTGCGGTTGTTACATATCAAGGCTGTCGTAAAGCTCAAGATACTTTTCGGCAGATTTCTTCCAAGAGAAATCACACCTCATTATCTTATATATGAGCTTTGGTGCAAGTTCGCTATTGTAAAGCTCTATTGCCGCCTCACAGCGTTCCTTCAGCTCGTGTGAGGTGTAGCCCGAAAAGGTAAAACCGTTTCCGTTCATTTTTTTGCCGTCCATCCAGAATGGCTTGATAGAGTCGTAAAGACCGCCCGTTTCTCTTACCACAGGTATTGCTCCGTAGCGTGATGCTATCATCTGACTCAGCCCACAGGGCTCACTCTTTGAGGGCATGAGGAAGATATCGGCACCTGCGTATATCCTCTTTGACAGGTCTCTGTCGTAGGTTATAAGGGCACGCACCTTGTCGGGGAAGCAGGCTTCAAGATACTTGAAGTATTCCTCGTATCTCGTCTCTCCCTTACCAAGCACAACAAGCTGAACGTCATTCTTTGATACTATATCATATATCGCACCTTCGATAATGTCAAGTCCTTTGTGAGAAGCGAGTCTTGTAACAATGGCGAGAAGGGGGGTATCAGGCTTCAAGGGAAGCGCGCATTCCTTTTGAAGAGCCTCTTTACAAGCCTTCTTGCCCGAGGTGTCCACCGAGGAATAATTTTCTGCTATCACAGGGTCCTTTTTCGGGTCGTAGTAGTTATAGTCAATACCGTTGAGAATTCCCGACAGCTTGTGAGCGTTTCTTTGAAGCACGGTGTGAAGCCCGTGAGCAAATTCGGGGGTCTGTATCTCCTCGGCATACTTGGAGCTGACCGTAGTTACTCTGTCGGCATCTTCGATTGCTCCCTTCATAAGATTGATGCATCCGTCCTGCTCCATAAGGGAGTGCTCGCTGTCGTTCAGGTCGAAAACGTCACCGAGTATGGCGAAATCGTATTTGCCTTGATATTCTATATTGTGGATAGTAAATACGGTTTTTATTTTCTGATATTCCTCACGCCACTTGTAGATGTGGTTGAGATAAATTATCGAAAGCGCCGCCTGCCAGTCGTGAGCGTGGAGCACGTCGGGGAAAAAGTCAAGCTTATCGAGTGCCTCCAGAGCTGCCATAGAGAAGAATGCAAAGCGCTCACCGTCGTCGAAGCATCCGTAAAGGGTGTCCCTTTTAAAGTAGTATTCGTTATCTACGAAATAATATGTGACCCCGTCCTTTTTAAGGCTGTAAATTCCACAGTACTGACGTCTCCAGGAAAGAGTAACGTAAAACACCGCTTCCTCTTTCATTTTTTCACGCCATTCGGGCTTTATCTGAGAGTAGAGGGGCATTATCATTCTCACGTCAGCCTCACCCGTTTTGCTGATAGCGGCAGGGAGAGAGCCCATAACGTCTCCAAGTCCTCCCGTTGCCCCGAAGGGCATAGCCTCGGCACCTACGAATAAAATCTTTTTCACACAGTTCCTCCTTTTCCGATGAAGAAAGGCATAGTTTCATGTCCCGACAGCACTCTTCCGTCCTTTATGAGAACGTTTTTGTCGGTTATTACACAATTGATTTCGGCATTGTTTCCAACGTAGGTGTCCTGAAGAAGCACACTGTTTTTAATAACCGTGCCCTTACCTACGTGCACACCTCTGAAGAGTATGGAGTTCTCTACCTCTCCCTCTATTACGCATCCGTCGGCAACAAGACAGTTCTTGACCTTCGCACCCTCAAGATATTTCACAGGTGCGCTGTTACGAAGCTTTGTGTAGATACGGCGGTCCTTTTTGAAAAGACCCTCTCTTGCCTCTTTGGTGAGAAGCTTCATGGAAATTGCAAAATAGCTTTCAAGAGAAGATATATAAGCGTACCAGCCGTCATAGTGATATGCACGGATAAGCTTTCTCTTCAGGTTCTTGCGGATAACGTCACGGGTGAAGTCTGTAAAGCCGTGAGATACTGCGGTGGAGATGATCTCTTCAAGGTCACGTCTTGCCATTACCATAATGTTTGTGGAAATTTCCACCTCACCCTTTTCGGGCTTAAAGTTTGCAATATCGGTTATAGCGTTGTTTTCGCTCACCGTTACCACCTTGACGTTGGAGTCGAAGTGTCGGTCCTTGGTGTTAAGCTTCTTTGTTACAATGGTTATATACGCACCCGAATTTATGTGGTCCTCAATAACCTTGCTCATATCGATATTTAAAACAACGTCACAGTCAGACATAACTATATAGTCTGCCTGACACTTTGACACAAAGCTACCGGCATTGATTATTGCCTCAAGCCTGCTTTCATAAAGTCTTCCCGTAACGCCGTTCTGATATGCGGTCACATAGGGAGGAATGAGCTTTATACCTCCCGAGCGTCTTGCCAAATCCCAGTCCTTGCCTGTTCCTATGTGGTCGAGAAGGGAGCGGTAGTTATAGTGGGTAATAACGCCGATATTCGTTATCCCCGAGTTCACCATATTGGAAAGCGCAAAGTCGATAAGTCTGTAACGGCAACCGAAGGGAATGCTCGCCATAGTACGAAGCTTAGTCATTTCGGGTATGCAGTTATCATGAATATTTGAAAAAATAAGTCCTGCAGAAGTCAACTCTTGCCACCTCCCTTAGTTTATCATGGCGCCGGCTTCAACCACGTCGCCATCTTTGATTTTTTTATCTGCACCGATAACGGTAACCTTCGTTTTGTTGCCGTCCTTTGCTATAACGGCACCCTTGCCGATAACCACGTCTGCATCTATTATTGAATAATAGACCTTGGCATCCTCACATATTACAGTGTTATCCATAATAACGCTGTTTTCTACAACGGCACCCTTTTCAATTCTCACACCGTGACCGAGAACGCAGTTTTTTACCTTGCCGTAGATTTCACAGCCTGCTGTCATAGTGGTGTTTTCCACCGAGGCGTCATCGCCTATATACTGAGGGGACATGGCATACTGCCTTGAATAAATGCGCCATGACTCATCCGAAAGGTCGAGAGCGGGGCTGTCACCTAAAAGGTCCATGTTAGCTTCCCAAAGTGAGGTAATGGTTCCCACGTCCTTCCAATATCCCTCAAAGGGATAAGCGAACATCTTTTCTCCCGCCTTGAGCATTGCGGGAATGACGTTCTTACCGAAGTCATAGCTTGAGTCGGGGTCAAGGCTGTCTTCTCTCAGATACTTTTCAAGCTTTGATTTCGTGAATACGTAAATGCCCATAGAAGCCTTTGTACTGTCGGGGTTCTTGGGCTTTTCGGAGAATTTGTATATCTCTCCCTCTTCTGTTGCCGTCATTATTCCGAAACGGCTTGCCTCTTCAATAGGAACGTCGATGACCGCAATGGTACAATCCGCCCCCTTCTTTTTGTGGTAAGAGAGCATCTTTGAATAGTCCATCTTATAAATATGGTCGCCCGACAGAATAAGCACGTACTCTGCATCGTAGCGGTTGATGAACTCCATATTCTGCCATATGGCGTTGGCTGTACCCTTATACCAATCGGCAGAGCCCTGCCCCTGATAGGGAGGGAGTATGTGAACGCCTCCGAAGGTACGGTCAAGGTCCCAAGGCAGACCCGTGCCGATGTAATCGTTGAGATATAGAGGCTGATACTGAGTCAGTACTCCCACAGTATCAAGTCCCGAGTTTGTGCAGTTTGAGAGAGGGAAGTCAATGATACGGTACTTTCCTCCGTAAGATACCGAGGGTTTCGCCGTTTTTGTCGTTAGTGCATAAAGTCTGCTTCCTTGTCCTCCTGCCAGAAGCATAACGACGCATTCTTTTTTCTTGAACATAGCTCCTCCTTGTTAGAATGATGAATGAAGAATTAAGGACAATTTCGGCAAAGCCGAAATTTACCATTAATTTTGCATTTTATACTTTCCATTCTGCATTCTATATATAACTCCGCTCATTGGCGGTAAATTTATTCTTATTGCCTCAGAGTAGCCTCTGAGCATACAGGGCTCGGTTTGAAGTGCACCTTTGTTTTCAACGCCACTTCCTCCGAATTCCTTTTTGTCGCTGTTGAACACCTCTTCCCACTTTCCCTTAAAGGGAACTGCAAGTAAGAAGTCATCTCTTTGTATAGGGGTGAAGTTCAGTATTACTACAAGCTCATTGCCTTTTTTATCACGCCGTCTGTATGATGCAATGCTCTGCTCGGCGTTGTCGGCGTCTATCCACTCGAAGCCCGACCAATCTCCGTCGCACTCAAAGAGAGGGGGATTTTTCAGATAAAAGTTGAAAAGACTTGCCGAAAACTCCTGAAACATTCTGTGCATTTCATAGTCGAGTAAGAACCACTCGATTTCGCCCTCGAAGTCCCATTCTCTGAACTGTCCTATTTCACAACCCATAAAGGTCAGCTTTTTGCCGGGGTGTGTCATCATGTAGGTAAGAAAGGCTCTCGCTCCTGAAAACTTCATTTCATACTCGCCCGGCATTCTGTCAAGAAAGGACTTCTTGCCGTGAACTACCTCGTCGTGAGATATGGGAAGCACGTAGCGTTCACTAAATGCATAGGAGAGAGAGAAGTTTATTTTATTGTGATGGTATTTTCTCCATATAGGGTCTTCCTCGGCGTAGGACAGAGTGTCGTTCATCCACCCCATATTCCACTTGAGAGTGAAGCCAAGTCCGTCGTTATCAAAGCTCGTTACGTTGGACCACGCAGTTGACTCCTCGGCGATAGTCATAACGTCGGGATAATCCTCTGCAAGTGCCGAATTCAGTTTTCTGAAGAATGCAAGCGCTTCAAGGCACTTGTTGTCGCCGTATACGTTGGGCACCCATTCTCCGGGGCGTTTATCGTAATCGAGATAGAGCATAGATGCCACTGCATCAACTCTCAGAGCGTCTATATGATACTTTTCTATCCAGTAATATGCGTTTGATATAAGAAAGCTTTGCACCTCTTCACGACCTACGTCAAAGCGTCGTGTGCCCCAGCCCTCATGCTCCATTCGGTCTGCACCTTGATATTCATACAAGGGCTGTCCGTCGAATTCGTAGAGCCCGTGAGCGTCCTTGGGGAAGTGGGCGGGTACCCAATCGAGAATAACTCCTATTCCCGCCTCGTGCATTTTATCTACAAAAGCCATAAAGTCCTTGGGGTTTCCAAAGCGTGAGGTGGGGGAGTAGTATCCCGACACCTGATATCCCCACCAGCCGTCAAAGGGAAATTCTGATATGGGCATGAGCTCTATATGAGTATATCCCATCTCTTTTACGTAGGAAGAAAGCTCCTCGGCAAGCTCTGCATATGACAGGACCTCGCCGTCACGGCGAAGGAAGGAGCCCAGATGCACTTCATATATATTGAGTGGCTCCGACATGATTTTTTCACGGGTGAAGTGCTTTTTACGGTAGCCTAAAAAACTTTTATCACGCCATTTGTAGCCATCAATATCAAAAAGCACGCTTGCCGTCTCGGGGGGATGCTCCGAGAAAAATCCGTAAGGGTCTGCTTTGTATATTTCCTTCCATCCGTTTTTGATGAAAAATTTATATTTGTCGCCAAAGCTCGGCGTGTCGGAGCAAACCTCCCACACTCCTTTTTCTGTAACCTTGGACATAGGGAGACTGTAAGGGTCCCAGCCGTTGAAGTCGCCCACCAGTGATACGTAGTTGGCATTTGGTGCCCATACACGAAAGACAAAGGAGTCGCCGTCCTTGTGTGCTCCCAGGTATTCAAAGGCTCTTCTCGACGTTCCCTGATGGAAATAAAAGGGTGCAAGATTGTTGTCCATACAAAGTCTCCTTGAAAGAATAATCAATATAATAATTATATTATACCCTCATTATAATTATTATAGCACATAATACAAATTTTACAACGAGTCAAAAGGATTTTTTGTCAAATTTTACCTGTTTTGTGTAAATCTACACAAAATGAGAGAAACAAAAAACAGCTTTTTGCAACACTTTTAAAAAAACTGTTGTTATTTTACACAAAAAAATGAAAGGTAGTAAGCTACCTTTCATTTTTATAAATCTTATTTTTCGTATTTTTCAACAATATCTCTTGCGACAAACACACCTGATGCCGATGCGTGAGAGAGTGAATGTGTAACTCCTGAGCAGTCTCCGATAACGTAGAGTCCACGGTGCTTTGTTTCAAGGTGGGAGTTGATTTCAACCTCCATGTTGTAGAACTTGACCTCCACGCCGTAAAGGAGAGTGTCATCGTTTGCAGTACCGGGGGCAATCTTGTCAAGAGCGTATATCATCTCGATTATTCCGTCAAGTATACGCTTTGGCATGACAAGGCTCAGGTCACCCGGTGTTGCCATAAGGGTGGGAGTGATGAATGCTTCTTCAATTCTGCTGATCGTTGAACGCTGACCACGTATCAGGTCACCGAATCTCTGAACGATGACTCCTCCGCCAAGCATATTGGAAAGCCTTACTATACTTTCACCGTAGCCGTTGGAGTCCTTGAAGGGCTCGGAGAAGTGCTTTGAAACAAGAAGCGCAAAGTTGGTGTTCTCTGTTCTGAGACTGGGGTCCTCGTAGCTGTGTCCGTTAACGGTAACTATTCCGTTTGTGTTTTCGTTTACTACCGCTCCGTAAGGGTTCATACAGAAGGTACGCACAAGGTCCTGAAACTTCTCTGTTCTATATACTATCTTGCTTTCGTAAAGCTTGTCGGTAATATGTGAGAATACCTCTGCAGGAAGTTCTACTCTCACACCGATGTCAACTCTGTTGGAGCGTGTAGGAATGTCAAGGTCGTGACAGACCTGTTCCATCCATTTACTACCGCTTCTGCCTGCCGATACGATACATTCCTTTGAGGTGTAGCTACCCTTTTCGGTTACTGCCTCATAGCCGTCGTCGGTCTTGTTTATCTTCTCTACGGGAGTGTTGAAGAAGAAGTCAACCTTGTCCTTCAGCTCTGCATAAATGTTTCCGAGGACCTTGTAGTTAATGTCGGTGCCAAGATGTCTGACGGATGCATCGAGGAGATGAAGTCCGTTCTGGACACAAATTTTCTTGAACTCGGAATTAGCCGTTGAGAAGAGTCTTGTGCCCTCTCCTCCATGAGAAAGGTTTATCTCGTCAACGTATCTCATGAGCTCAAGAGCTTCGTTCTTTCCTATATATTCGTGGAGTGTTCCTCCGAATTGGTTAGTTATATTATATTTTCCGTCGGAGAATGCTCCCGCACCTCCGAAGCCGTTCATAATAGCACAGGTCTTACACCCGATACAGGTCTTTATCTTCTTGCCGTCAATGGGACATTTTCTTTTTTCGAGAGGATTGCCCGATTCAAAAACCGCAATTTTCAGGTTATCCTTTAATTTCACAAGCTCGAAAGCAGAAAAAATACCACCCGGACCTGCTCCTATTATTATAACGTCGTATTTCATAAAGCTCACACCTTTCCTTGTCATTCTAACATATAAACATTTTCTTTTCAAGTATCAATATTGACAAAAGCGTAAATAAATGATAGGATAAAACATACATATTTTGAAAGGAATGATAGTATGGTTTCAGAAAAAATGAAAGGGCTCGGCTCCAACCGTTCGGTTATCCGAGAGCTTTTTGAATATGGAAAAAAGAGAGCGGCAGAGGTAGGGGCTGAAAACGTTTATGACTTCAGTCTGGGGAACCCCAGCGTGCCCGCTCCTAAAAGCGTTGAAGAAAAAATAAAGAGTCTCCTTGCTACCGACCCCACAGTGCTTCACGGCTACACCTCGGCACAGGGTGATGCAGGAGTGAGAGGGACTATTGCCAATAACCTTAAAAAGCGCTTCGGCGCATCGGTTTCCCCCGACTTTATCTATATGACTTGTGGTGCGGCGGCAAGCCTTACCATATCACTCAAGGCTCTCGCCGAAGAAGGAGACGAGTTCATTACCTTTACACCCTTTTTCCCCGAGTACAGAGTTTTCGTTGAAATGACAGGCTCCAAGCTTGTTCCCGTAAAGACAATTGATAAAACCTTTCAGGTGGACCGTGACGCCTTCGAAAAGGCAATTACTCCTCACACAAAGGGAATTATAGTAAATACCCCCAATAACCCCTCGGGCGTTATACTTAATGAAGACAGCGTCAAGGCTATCGTTGAGATTCTCGAAAAGAAGCAACGTGAGTACGGACACGATATTTTCCTCATCTCCGACGAGCCCTACCGTGAGCTTGTCTATTCTGACACCGAGAACCCCGTCTTCTTAAACCTTTACTCCAACACTATCCTTTGTTATTCTTATTCAAAGTCGCTTTCTCTCCCCGGTGAGAGAATAGGCTATATCGCCCTTGGCGACTCAATGGCAGGTAAGAGCGACGTTTACGCCGCAGTATGCGGTGCAGGAAGAGCTCTCGGCTTTGTGTGCGCTCCCTCTATGATGCAGAGAGTAGCCGCTGCCTGCGACGGTGAAACTGCCGACGTTTCGGTTTACCGTGAGAACAGGGATCTTCTTTATAAATCTCTTACCGAAATGGGATACGACTGCGTTTATCCCGATGGTGCTTTCTATCTCTTTGTAAAGACTCCCACAGCAAACGCAAAGGACTTTTCGGACAAGGCTTGCGAGTATGACCTTCTCGTAGTTCCCGCCGACTCCTTCGGTGTTGAAGGCTACGTGAGAATTGCGTACTGCGTATCCACCGATATGATAAAAAGAGCTCTGCCTAAGTTCGGTGAGCTTATAAAGGAATATAAATAACAAAAAGAGCCGAAAGGCTCTTTTTTGTTTATCTGTAAACGTGAAATCCGTTGCCCACTATTTGCTGAGACTCAGAATATATTATAAATACGCTGGGGTCAATCTCCTCTATTTTTCGCTGAAAGAGAGGTATCTCCGAGTCCTTCAGGGCACAGATAAGCACCTGCCTTTCTCCTCCCGTGTACGCTCCCTTGCCCTCGAGAAGCGTAATGCCTCGGGGAGAGGTGGAAACAAGGCAGCTTGAAATCTCTTCGCCCTTAGACGTAATGACGAAGGCAAGCTTTGAAATGTTCATTTTTGAAATGAGGAAGTCTATTGCAAAGGTAGAAACCGCAAGAGCGATAATTCCGTAAAGTGCAAGGTCGAACTCACGGAAGACCATGAGAGAAAGAAGAATTACGGCACTGTCAACAACGAGAAGCAGTTTGCCGATGGCAACGCTCGGACGGTAATGCTGAATGAGACGGGCTGCAATGTCGGTTCCTCCCGTGGACGCTCCCGCAAGAAGAGTGATGCCTATTCCCACTCCGTAGAACACCGAACCGCATATGGTGGCAAGGACAATATCGTTTGTAATGGGTGGCACGTAGGACAAAAGCTCAACGAAAAGAGTCAGCGAAAATGCGCCTACAAGAGTGTGAAAAACAAACTTTTTCCCCAAAATAAAGAGAGCAATAACAAGGAGAGCTACATTTATCACGGCGTAAGTTACACCGGGCTGAATACCAAGAGTGTGATAAACAACGGTAGCCAGACCCGAGACTCCTCCGCCTACAACCTTAGACGGCAGATAAAAGACAGATACTCCGATAGAGGTGAGAAAGGTTCCCACTATTGTTAAAATAAGCGTTTTTATCTTTGACATAGACTAAATTCCCTTTCGTGTAGTACACGCTATTTTACACCATTACCGCCGAAAAATCAAGCGGTGTTTTTCATGATACGCCGAATAATTTGCCGAGAGAGACGAAAAATACAACAAATTTTACGGATTTTCCTCTTTTGACAGGAATGACTGCTTGAATTTTTAAATGCTTGACATATTGTGGCGTTTGTGTTAGAATTAACTATCTTTAAGGAGAGGAGAAAAAGTTATGATGATGCTTCGAATGTGCAACTCAAAAAATATGCTTTCTCCCTGTCTTAGAATGCCCCAAGGGGCAAAGGTATAGCTATTTAAGGCAGGGGAGACCTGCTTTTTTTAATTGAAAAAATCCAACCATAATTCTGCATTCGTTAAAGGAGAATATTATGTCAAACTACAAAATTGAAACTAAATGTATTCAGTCGGGATACGTTCCCACAAACGGAGAGCCCAGACAGATACCCATCGTTCAGAGCACTACCTTCAAATATGACACCAGCGAGGACATGGGAAAGCTTTTTGACCTTGAAGCAGAGGGCTATTTCTATACAAGACTTCAGAACCCCACCAACGATTACGTTGCAAAGAAGATAGCCGACCTTGAGGGCGGAACTGCGGCAATGCTCACATCATCGGGTCAGGCGGCAAACTTCTATGCTATTTTCAATATTGCTTCCTGTGGTGACCACGTTGTTGCATCATCTACTATCTACGGCGGTACCTTCAACCTTTTCTCGGTTACTATGAAGAGAATGGGCATTGATTTTACCTTTGTTTCTCCCTATGCAACCGACGAAGAGATACAGGCGGCTTTCCGTCCCAATACAAAGGCTCTTTTCGGTGAGACTATCGCAAATCCCGCTTTGACTGTCCTTGATATCGAGCGCTTTGCGAACGTTGCGCACAAGAACGGTGTACCCCTCATTATAGATAACACCTTTGCAACTCCTTTCCTTTGCCGTCCCTTTGAGTTTGGTGCAGATATCGTAACTCACTCTACAACAAAGTACATGGACGGACATGGTGCAGGAGTTGGCGGCTGTATCGTTGACAGCGGTAAATTCGACTGGACAAAGTACCCCGATAAATTCCCCGGTCTTTGTACTCCCGACGATAGCTACCACGGCGTAACCTACACCGAGCGCTTCGGACTTGGCGGTGCATTTATCACTAAGGCAACAGCTCAGCTCATGCGTGACTTCGGCTCTATTCAGTCACCTCAGAACGCTTTTCTTTTAAACCTCGGTCTCGAAAGCCTCCACGTAAGAATGGAGCGTCACTCTGCTAATGCATTGAAGGTAGCGACCTTCCTTGAAAGTCATCCCATGGTTTCTTGGGTTAAATACAGCGGACTTCCCTCTGACAGAGACTATCCCCTTGCACAGAAATATCTTCCCCTCGGCTCCTGCGGAGTTGTAAGCTTTGGAGTAAAGGGCGGAAGAAGTGCAGCTGAGAAGTTCATGAAGAATCTTCGCATCGCTTCAATTGAGACACACGTAGCAGATGCCAAGACCTGCTGTCTGCATCCCGCTTCAGCCACACACCGTCAGATGAACGACGCCGAGCTTGAAGCGGCAGGAGTTTCTCCCGACCTTGTAAGATACTCTTGCGGTATCGAAAACGCAGACGACCTTATTGCTGACATTGCCCAAGCACTTGAAAAGGCGGGTGTTTAATAATGCCTATCAGAATACCCAACTCTCTGCCTGCTACCC
This sequence comes from Eubacteriales bacterium, assembly GCA_045595105.1. Taxonomy (GTDB): domain Bacteria; phylum Bacillota; class Clostridia; order Oscillospirales; family SIG627; genus RGIG6353. Next base: position 29,644 of record JAZNZV010000083.1, read on the forward strand.
AAACGCTCATTGACGAAAACATTTTCGTCATGACCGAGACACGGGCTCTGACACAGGATATTCGCCCCTTGCAGATACTTCTTTTAAATCTTATGCCCACCAAAATAGTTACCGAAACACAGTTTGCAAGGCTCCTCGGCAACACACCCTTGCAGGTGGAGCTCGACTTCTTGCAGACTGCCACCCATAAGGCTACCCACACCTCCTCAGACCACCTTCTTGCCTTTTATAAGGTCTTTGACGACATTAAAGACAAGAAATACGACGGCATGATAATCACGGGCGCTCCCGTTGAGCTCATGCCCTTTGAAGAGGTCAACTATTGGAAAGAGCTTTGTGAGATCATGGAGTGGTCGAAAACTCACGTAACAAGCACCTTCCACATCTGTTGGGGCGCTCAGGCAGGTCTTTACTATCACTTCGGTATAGGTAAAGAAGTTCTTCCCGAGAAGCTTTTTGGAGTTTTCCCTCACCGAGTAGTGCACAAAAACGCAATACTTTTCAGAGGCTTTGACGATGAGTTTTTAGTACCTCACTCCCGTCACACCACCGTTGACGTTGAAGAGGTAAGACGGGTTCCCGAGCTTAAAATACTCACCCTTTCCGATAAAGCGGGACTTCACTGCTGTATGACTGAAGGCGGACGTCAGATTTTCGTGACCGGTCATTCCGAATATGACCCCGAAACCTTGAAAAATGAGTATTTGAGGGACAAAAACGCAGGGCTCCCCATAAAGGTTCCCGAAAACTATTTCCCTCACGACGATGATACCCTTCCCCCTATCGTTAAATGGCGCTCTCACGCCAATCTCCTTTTTTCTAACTGGCTTAATTACTTTGTATATCAAGCGACGCCTTACGACATCAACGAAATATAAAAAATACTTTGTATTTTTCTGTTCTGCATTCTGCATTAAAAACCCCACGGAGGTTAAAATGAAAAAAATACTTAACGTTCTTTATACGGTGCTTTGTCATTTTGCTTTGTCTTTTTCGGGAATAATACTTTTCTTCTGGTCGTTTATGAAAGAGGCACAGTATATCGATTATGAGAAAATTCTTGTTTTCTTCCGCTTTGCTTTGATATTCGGTGTAGCGTCGGTTATTTTCGCTATACCCAAGATTCCTTACATAGTAAAGCTATCACTGCACTTTGTAATAAACACCATAGCTTTTGTTGCCACCTTTGCTACCGCAACGGGAATACCACAGATGAGAGCCTTTGTTGTAGGTGCATTGTTCGTTATAATTTACGTTATTGTTTTCGCTGTTGTTAAGGGACTTCAGGCTCTTGCAAAGAAGCTGACGAAAAATGTATGAGCTGAAAGCTTTAGGGCAGTCCTCTTATTATATTGACTGCCCCTCCAAAATCGGAATAATAAAAAAGGACAGCCACGTTATCCTCATTGACGGCGGTAGCAGTAAGGACTCGGCGAAAAAGACCCTCAAAGCGATAACGGCAGAGGGGTGGACGGTAAAGAGTGTCATCATTACCCATTCCCACGCCGACCACATAGGTGGTGTTAAGTATCTTGCCGACAACACAGGATGCAAGGTTTACGCCAAGGGCACCGAGTGTGACTTTACACGGCATACCTATCTGGAGGGTACGTACATTTGGGGAGGCTTTCCTCACCGTGATTTGAGAAGTCATTTCTTTTTAGCGCCACCCTGTGAGGTAGAGCCCATAGAGGAGTTTTCAGAGGAGGGCGTGAGCATAATAGACCTACCCGGTCATTCCTTTGACCAGATAGGAGTTAAAGCTCCCGATGGCACTGTCTTTGTGGCTGATGCATTGGCGAGCGAAACTACCCTTGAAAAGTACGGCGTTTCGTTTTTGTACGACGTGAAAAGCTATCTTGAAACCCTCCATAAGCTGAAGAGCCTTGACGGTAAGGTGTTCTTGCCATCTCATAACGAGCCACAGACGAGCATAGTCACTCTCGCTGACAGGAACATAGAAAAGACTCTCGAAATATGTGAGAGTATAGTAAAGCTTCTTGACATACCCTTGACCTTTGACGAGCTTTTAAAGGGTATCTTCGATAAGTATTCTCTTGCCCTTTCAACAGGACAGTACTCTCTTGTTGGGTCAACTATTCGTTCCTATATTTCATATCTTTGGGACGAGGGAAGAATTGAGCCCGAAATAAACGACAACCTAATGAAATGGAAAAAAACGGAGTGAAAACTCCGTTTTTTTAATTCCTATATTCACTTGGCGACACGCCGTATTTCTTTTTAAATATACGGCTGTAATATAACGGGTCTGAAAAACCGCAGATTTCGGATATCTCGCCAATAGTGTATTTTGTGGAGGTCAGCATTTCGCAGGACGTTTTTAGTCTCAACTCGTTCTGGTATTTTTTTGCGGTTGTACCCGTAACCTCCGAAAAGAGGTGAGAGAAACGGCTCTTTGAATACCCCGTAATTTCTGCAAGGCTGTCCAATGATATTTCTTTGTTGTAGTTTTCGTTCAAGTAGGCGAGGGCAGGGGCTATTATATCGTAGCCTCTTATGTCGGCGGGAGAGTTACAAGCGTTGGAAATATTGTATATAAGCTCTACAAGGCGGGCATTGGCAAAGCTTTCTCTTCCTTGAGTGTGAAATTCTTTAACAAGCTCTGAAAAAGAAGCGAGGATTTCGTTCTTTGGCTTTAACGAATACACTCCGCTCTTAAGCTTTGCATCTGTCATTATTTCGTCGGCAACCGTTCCCGTAAAATGGCACCACAGAGTAGTGCTCTTTGAGGGAAATGAGTATTTTTGTTCCTCGTTTGGAGAGTAGATAATGATGTTTCCTGCCGTCAGAGTGTGGTTTTCTCCACCGTGGAGAGCTTCACAATTGCCACTTATGATGAGAAGCAAGTGATAATCAAGTCTGCCTCTTTTTCGTATGACAGTATAGTTCTTGGGAGCATTCTGAAAACCACAGCTGTTGACTTTCAGATATTTGTCGGTTTTAAAGTTTGTTAAATCGTATTTTTCTCCGTCATAGGTTTTCATTATTATCTCACCTCATAAAATGAGTATATCATATTTTAGCATTTTTGTCCATATCAATCAAGGAATTGTATATGGACTTTTTTACTTATTTTAAATATCATAAAGTCAGAAAAACAAAAACAGGAGAAAAAATATGAAAAAATTTGCTTTTATAGGTGCAGGAAGTCTTCAGTTCACAAGTAGCTGTGTCAGAGACCTTTTGACCTTCCCTGCATTTCAGGAATGTGAGTTTGCCCTCATGGACACAAACCCCGATAATCTTAAAAATATCGAAAAGGTAGTGGGCAGAATTGTCGAGAACATGGGCTGTAATAAGTGCATTGTTACTGCCACCACCGACAGAATAGAAGCCCTCAAGGGAGCCGACGGTGTTCTTTGCACGGTGTTTAACGGCGATATTGATATATGGCAGTACGATATTACCATTCCCAAGAAGTATGGAATCGACATTAACGTAGGAGATACCCGAAGCGTATCGGGCATTTTCAGAGCACTGAGAAACATTCCTCTCATGCTTGACATCTGTCACGACATTGAAAAGTACTGTCCTAACGCAGTATTCCTCAACTATACTAACCCCATGGCAATGCTTTGCTCTGCTATGCAGAAGTATTCGGGCATCGAGGTGACAGGTCTTTGCCACAGCGTTCAGGGAACTGTAAAGATGCTCGCCGAGTGGCTGGGAGTTCCTTATGACGAAATTGTCTATAAGTGTATGGGCGTAAACCATCAGGCGTTTTACACTATTCTTCAGCACAAGGGGGAGGACCTTTATCCCAGACTCCGAAAGCTTCTTGAAAACGAAGAGTATTACAACAAGGAGCAGGTAAGAAACGAGATGTTCTTAAAGCTGGGCTACTACGTAACCGAGTCCAGCGGACATAACTCCGAGTATAACGCTTGGTTCAGAAAGAGACCCGACCTTATTGAAAAGTATTGTACTCATGGTACAAACTGGAATCCCGGTGAACATGCCTTCTCTCTCAACATAAGAAAAGAGAGAAAAGCCGACACTGCAAAGCAGTACAAGGAATGGCTTGAGAAGGACTTTGATAAGAACAAGAGCCACGAGTATGCAGGTGACATCTTCAACGCAAGACTCGGTGACGGAAAGCCCTTCGTTTTCAATGCTAACGTTATAAATCACAACTCTATTCCTAACCTTCCTGCTGACGCTTGCGTAGAAGTACCCGTTGTTGCAGATAGAATGGGCTTTAAGACAACTATTGCAGGACCCCTTCCCGAGCATTTGGCAATCTTGGTAAATACTACCGCCCGACTTGAATCTCTCGCCGTTGAAGCGGCAATGAAAAAGAGCCGTGAAATGGTATATCACGCCGTTTATATGGACCCTCTTTCATCTGCTGTCTGCAGTATGGATGAAATCAAGAGGATGTGCGATGAGCTTTTTGAAGTCAACCGTGACTTCCTTGGGGAGTATAAATAATGATAGGCTATTTCCTTTTATCTCTATCTCTTCTTGCAGGGGCAACCAAAGGCTTTTGCGGTAAAAAAATAAGCTTTTTTACCAAAGAAACAAAAAGCGCTGTTTTTGCAAACATGATAAGAATGCTCATGTGCGTCGTAATAGGAGCTGTTATTGTAGTGTTGAAGGGTGAGGTCGAATATCTTATACCCGACGTAAAGCTTCTGCTTGTTTCGGCTATGTCGGGTGTTTCCACAGCTGTGTTTGTGGTTACCTGGCTCATGTCGGTGAGAAAAAGCGCTTACGTAATGCTCGAATTGTTTTTGACCATGGGAGTTATAATTCCCCTCGCTCTGTCTTGGGCTTTATTCGGTGAGCCGGTAACACTCAGACAGCGAGCAGGATTTATTATACTTGCTTTGGGTGTTTACGTCATGTCTTTATACAGTAGCTCCATCAAGGGCAAAATTTCAAAATTAGACCTTGTCCTGCTCTTCCTTTGCGGAGCATTTAATGCAGTTACTGACTTTTCTCAAAAGCTCTTTGTCAAAAGCGACTTTGAAGCTCCTGCAACGGTGTTCAATCTTTACACTTATATTTTTTGTGCTATAATATTGTCGGGCTTTTATTTTGCAGTAGGTAAGGGTAAAGAAAAAACCAACCCACAAAAAATGTCAAAGACAGTTTTTATGTACGTTGGTATAATGTCGCTGTGCCTTTTTGCACATTCTTATTTCAAAACGTTAGCGGCAACACACCTTGATGCAGTAAAGCTTTATCCCTTGAGTCAAGCAGGCTCCTTGATTTTGTCTACGGCAATGTCAGCTGTTTTCTTTGGTGAGAAGATTACGCTGAAAAGCTTTTTAGGAACGGCAATAGCCTTTTTAGGTTTATTGGTGATAAACATATGACGAAAGGGCACGTGGCTTTCATACATCATTTTTACATCAAATTTTGAAAAAATTATGTTGCTTCGAGCCCCTTCGGACTTTATTATACCATAACGAAAAAACAGATGCACAAGGCATCTGTTTTGTGTTATGGGGTGAATAATGGGGCAGGTCTGCTGCGCATACCTTTTCGCTCGGGCAAAGCCCTCCCGCACTCGGCTAAAAACAGTCCACCGGACTGTTTTTTTAACGCCGATTTCCCTCTCAGGCTTCGAGCCCCTTCGGACTTATTATACCATAACAAAAAGACAGATGCACAAGGCATCTGTCTTTTTATTATGGGGTGAATAATGGGGCTCGAACCCACGACCT
>JAZNZV010000084.1:0-21946 GCA_045595105.1 Eubacteriales bacterium
AGCTTCCCCCGACAGTTTGGGGATAAAGTTAAAACTATGATTGCCCTTTGGGCAAGTTATGAGTTATGATATGCTTCGCATAGTTATAGTTGGCTTCGCCAAGCTTGAGGCGAGACAGGCAATCATATCATAACGCTTGGGTGAGCCCGAGCTCATAACGGCGAGCGTTAGCGAGACTCATAGCTCTAAACTGCAAATGAACAAAAAAGAGAACGTTTCGGTATCAACCGATTTGTTCTCTTTTTTTGTTTCGCCAAGCGATATTTTTGCCTTCGGCAAATATATCTTGTGCAAAGCACAAATATAACTTAAAAAATGGGATGAAAAGCCCATTTTTTATTTACTACGAAATTGCATTTAAATGACCTCGCCGTTTTGCTTTTTTAGGCAGAAAAAGCATTACGATAGGCGAGATATGCCAGTGGCGGCTCGCCACTTTTTTAAAAGAACGTTATTTGATTAGTTTCCGGCAGGTTATCAAGTACTCCGAACTCACGGAGGGTATCGATAACTGTTTTGGAAATACCCGAGCTTGTTCTCAGGTCCTCAACAGAGAGGATAGGCTCGCCTTTGTGCATTGCGTTGTAGATGCTTTCAGCCGCAGTATCACCTACTCCCGAAAGAGTTGAGAAGGGCAGTCTTATTTTATCGCCCTCGGGAAGGAAATCACTGTGGTGAGATTTCTCAAGGTCGATGGGAAGAAATTCAATGCCTCTCGCCATACATTCGTTGGCAAGCTGAAGGGTAGGAATAAGTGAGGTTTCCTTCTGTGTTGCCTCATGTCCCTTGGCACGGATATCCGCAATAGTGCGTACCACGTTTGCTCTGCCTTTCAATACAATTCCTGCATCGAAGCCACCCGGGGCGGCAGTAAAGAAGCCTGCATAGAAGGCGGTAGGCATATAAATTTTATACCAGCCTATACGTATAGCACTCATTACGTAGGCGGCGGCATGGGCTTTGGGGAACATGTATTTAATCTTTTTACACGACGTGATGTACCAGTCGGGCACGTTCTTTTCACGCATTGCCGCTTCGTGCTCGGGAGAAAGACCCTTACCCTTACGTACCTTTTCCATGATATCAAAGGAGGTCTTGTTTTCAAGTCCGTAGTTAATAAGGTCAAGCATGATACCGTCACGGGTGCCTATAACCTTAGAAATATCGCAGACGCCCTCTTTGATAAGCTCTTCGGCATTACCAAGCCATACGTCGGTACCGTGGGTAAGACCCGAAACCTGCAAAAGGTCGGCGAAATTCTTGGGCTTTGCATCAATTAAAACCTGTTGCACAAAGCTTGTGGAAAGCTCGGGGAGCCCCAGTGTTCCAAGCTCACAGCCGATATCCTCGGGAGTGACACCAAGAGGGGCAGTAGACTGAAAGAGCTCGTAAACCTTGGGGTCGTTCATGGGAACGTCCATAACCGAGGTATTGGAATATCGCTCAATCATCTTATATTTAGTTGGAATATCATGACCCAGCTCGTCAAGCTTTAATATCGTATCGTGGAGATAAGAGAAAGCGAAGTGAGTTGTGACTATATCGGAGTTGGGGTCATCGGCAGGGTGCTGAACGGGAGTGAACTCGTAAACCGAGTTTTCTCTCGGCACAACTATAATACCGCCGGGGTGCTGACCCGTTGTACGTTTAACCCCTACGCATCCGGTAGAAAGTCTGTTTATTTCGGCTTTATTCATGGTAACGCCGTGGGATTCGAGATACTTCAATACAAAGCCGTAGGCGGTTTTTTCGGCAAGGGTACCCAGCGTTCCTGCACGGAACACGTTTTCCGAGCCGAAGAGCTCTTCAGTATATTTATGTACCTTGCCCTGTACCATGCCCGAGAAGTTTAAGTCAATATCGGGAGATTTATCACCGTAGAAGCCAAGGAAGGTTTCGAAGGGGATATCGTGACCGTCGCCCTTAAGGTCTGCGCCACACTTGGGGCACTTCTTGTCGGGCAGGTCAAAGCCCGAGCCATAGGAGTTGTCGGTTATAAATTCGCTGTACTGACACTTTGGACAATAGTAGTGAGGGGGCAGGGGATTAACCTCCGAGATACTTGCCATTGAAGCAACGAAGGAGGAGCCTACCGAGCCTCTCGAGCCAACGAGATAGCCTTGGCTCTCGCTGTAATTTACAAGCTTTTGCGCAATGATGTAAAGAACGGCATAGCCGTTTGAAATGATAGAAGTAAGCTCCTTGTCAAGGCGCTTATATACTATTTCGGGAAGGGGGTCACCGTAGATGCTCTTAGCCTTTTCCCAGCACATTCTCTGAAGGTCCTCTTCCGCACCCTCAAGGTTTGGGGTGAACGTACCCTTAGGAATGGGACGAATTCCCTCTTCTACCATATCGGCAATAAGATTGGGGTTGGTGATAACCACCTTTTTTGCTTCCTCGGGTGAGAGATACTTGAATTCGTCAAGCATTTCCTTTGTCGTTCTGAAGTAAAGAGGATTGGGACGGTCAGCATCTGAAAACTTAGAAGACACAAGTATACGGCGATAGATTTCGTCCTGCTTGTTTAAGAAGTGAGCGTCACAGGTAGCCACAACGGGTTTTCCAAGCTTTTCGCCAAGCTTTATAATAGTGCGGTTTATTTCAATAAGCTTGTTTTCGTCGGGGACTGTGCCGTTGTCAATCATGAAAGAGTTATTTGAAAGGGGCTGAATTTCAAGGTAGTCGTAAAAGGAACCTATCTTCATCAAATCCCCGAAGCTTTTACCCGATAAAATCGCCTGATAAAGCTCGCCTGCCTCACAAGCCGAGCCAATAATGAGCCCGTCCCGATAGCGTTCGAGAAGAGTTCTCGGAATTCTCGGCTGACGGTTGAAGTAGGTAAGATAAGACTCGGACACAAGGCGGTAAAGATTCATCATACCCGCCTGACTCTTAACAAGTATTATCATATGGTAGGGGCGAAGTCTCTTAGGGTCGGTCTTTTCAGACATGGAAAGAAGCATATCCGATATGTTACGGATACCCTCTTTTTTAAGCTTCTGACACATACAAGCGAAGATTTTAGAGAGCATTTCTGCGTCATCGCAGGCTCTGTGGTGATTAAAGGCTTCAAGACCGTAATACTCCTGAAGTGTGTCAAGCTTGTGCTTTTTAAGGTCGGTGTTTATGTGTCTTGACAGAGCGAGAGTGTCAAGATAAGGATTTTTAAAGGTAATGTTGTGGTCCTCGGCTGCTTTCTTGATGAAGCCTGTATCGAAGTTGGCGTTGTGGGCGACCAGAATATCTTCACCGCAGAAGTCGAGGAAATTCTGCACTGCAGTTTTGGTATCGGGGGCATCCTTTACCATATCGTCGGTAATGCCCGTCAGCTCCACAATGTTCTCGGGGATAGGCATACCGGGATTTACAAAGGTAGAAAAGCGGTCAAGGACCTTGCCGTCCCTGTAACGCACGGCACCGATTTCGGTAATACCGCAGGTGAGAGGGGAAAGACCCGTTGTTTCAATATCAAAAATAATAAAGTCGTCTTTTTCAAAGTCGGCAACAGAGTCTCCGTAAACCGCTCTTGCAGTATCGTCAACGAAATAAGCCTCAAGTCCGTAAAGGACCTTCATACCAAGCTTGTCGGCAGCAAGCATTGCGTCGGGAAAGCCTTGTACGTTTCCGTGGTCGGTAATGGCTACTGCACGGTGTCCCCAACGGTGGGCTGTTTCCACTATATCTGCGGGTGAAATAACGGCATCCATAGCCGAGAGAGTTGAGTGAACGTGAAGCTCTACTCTCTTTTCTTCGGCATCGTCCATTCTCTTTTTAATGGCTATTTTATAAACCGAAGAGGGCTTTACAACCGTCTCGTTTTCATATTTATCAAAGTCGCACTGACCTACAACGAAAATTGCCGAGCCAGGCTTGAGAGAGCCTTTTGCCTCGTTCCACTTTTCAACGGGGCAGAAAAACTTGACGGAAACAGATGCACTTTCGTCGGTTATCTGCACGGTGGCAATGGTCTTATCTCCCGAACGTGTCTCACGGCTGTCAACGAAGAACACCTTACCGCAAAGGGCAACAAGCTTGCCTGGGGCTGAGGTATATACCTCCTTTATAGCCTTTATATCGCAATCTTTTTTTCTGTCTCTGCCGTATATAAGGCTTTTTTCGGAAAGGTCGAAATGCAAAAATCCCGAAGAAAACTCGTTCTCTTCTTCGCTCTCGGTTACTTCCTCCTCGTTTTCAAAAATGGAGAACACCTTTTCCACCGACGGCTCCTCCTTCTTTTCGGGAGCATGAGTGAGAGGCACCGTGCGTTCGCTTTCGGCAATATAGGTACTAAAGTCAAAGGCTTCGGTATCTACTATATCTACCTCGAAAATGGCATCAAATTCGTTCTTGATAATATCAGACAGAATTCTTCTGCACTCTGAGTCGGAAGGGAGCTTACCAAGTCCGTGATTGAGCTTGAAGGTGACCTTCTTGCCCTCTATTTCCAATTTTCCGTCGTCAAAAAAGCCATTGGCAAGAGCAGTGTTACGTCTGAGCTCTGTTACAAGCTCAGAATAATAGGATGGAGTAAAAAGGGAGAGGGGATAGTGGGGCATGATAAAGCAGGAGGACAGCTCGTATGCCTCCTTAATGCCCGCCTCAAGCTCATAAAGAAGCGACTTTTGTATAAGCTTCTCAAGGGAAATATGTATTATAATGGAACGGTTTTCTTTATTAATTCCATATTTGTAGTAAAACACCGAGGACAGAAAGCTTTCTTTTATTCCGTCGGGCTTATATTTAGATAATTTTTCAAGCAGACTTACGCTGTTCTTTTCAAATTCCAAGTTCAGTTCCTCATTTTTTCTATTTCGTCTATAAGTACTTCAACGATTTTGTCTTCGGGTATCTTCATAAGACTTTCTCCTTTTTTGAAAAGGAGTGCTTCTCCGACTCCGCCTGCAATTCCGATGTCCGCCTCTCGTGCCTCTCCCGGTCCGTTGACAACACAGCCCATAACTGCAACCTTTATCTTGCGGTTTTCAATGGGGGGGATCTTCTCAAGGGCTTCTTCTACTTCACGGGCTATTCTCACAAGGTCGATTTTAGTTCTTCCGCAGGTGGGACAGGAGGTCAGGTCGAAGGAGCCTTTAGTGTAAAGGCCCAGCGAAGAAAGGATTTCACGTCCTGCAATGACCTCTTCCACAACGTCATCGGTGATGGATACTCTGATGGTGTCGCCAATACCCTCTGAAAGAAGAGTGCCGATGCCCACCGAGGATTTAACGAGACTTTTTTTCAAGGTGCCTGCCTCAGTAACTCCCAGATGAAGAGGGCAGTCGGTTTTTTCTGACAGCTTGCGATAAGCGTCTATCATGGTTTTAACGTCGGATGATTTTACCGATACTGCCACGTCGTAAAAGCCAAGCTCTTCAAGAGCGCTAATTTCGGTAAGAGCACTTTCAACAAGTGCGTCCGACGTGGGGGCACCATACTTTTCGAGAAGTCCTTTTTCAAGGGAGCCCGAATTTACGCCTATCCTTATAGGTATATTTCTTTCTTTGCAGGCATTCGCTACTGCTTTAACACGGGATTTTTCACCGATGTTACCTGGATTTATGCGGATTTTGTCTATTCCAAGCTCTGCCGCTCTGAGTGCGAGTCTGTAATCAAAATGTATATCGGCAACGAGAGCAATTTTTTTACCCGAAATATTCTTTTTATAATAAGGTATATTTTCGCAAGACTCCATGTCGGGGAGTGTAAAGCGCACTATATCACAGCCAGCCTCGGCAAGGCGCAATATTTCACTAAGACACTTCTCCCTGTTGTGGGGGTCTGTCGTTATCATAGACTGCACAGATATAGGTGCATCACCGCCGATAAATATTTCTCCTGCTCGGATTTGACGTGTTAGTTTTCTCATGATATAAAAATCCTTTTATATTATTTTCGATACGTCGCTGACTACTACTACTGCCATAAGAACAAGGAGAAGCACCATGCCCACAGCGTGAACGATACCCTCTTTTTCGGGGGGTATGGGCTTTCGTCTTATAGCTTCTATTATCACGAATACAAGTCTTCCGCCGTCAAGTGCGGGAATGGGAAGAAGATTGAAAATACCAAGGTTCATGCTGATGAACACGTAAAGATACATAAGGGAATAAATGCCTTGCTCAGCCGTTTCGGCTATTACCTCCACAGTTCCTACCGGTCCCGATACAGCTTCTATTCCATATCTGCCCGTTATCAGGTCGATAAGGGAGGAGTATATCATCTTTACAGTTGAAAAGGACTGATAAAAGGCTTCGTAAACAAGAGTTTTAAAGGAGCGCTTAACGTATAGGGGTGCGAAATCAACCACACCTGTCAGAAGTCCGTCAACGGTCTCGGTTTTGAACTGTACGTCCTCGAGCACTATTTCCTTGCCGTCTCGCTCGATAGTAATGTCAAGAGGCTGGATACCATCTATCATTATCTTATAGGAAACGTCTTGCCAAACCTTCATTTTTTTGCCGTCGATTGCGACGTTTTTGTCTCTGTCCTGCACTCCGTACTCACCCAGCACCGAGTCTGATATCACCGAATAGCCTTCACGGTCGGCGATATATGTTGAGGGGTAGTAGGACGTTAAGGAAAGAAGTATAAACATTACTGCAACGGCGGTGACAATGTTCATAAAAGAACCTGCAGACAAGATAATAAAGCGTTGCCACCACGGCTTTTTTGACAGCGAATTTTCGTTTTCTACCTCTTCGTCCTCTCCTACAAGGCTGACAAATCCGCCGATTGGAAAAAGGCGCAAAGAGTATGCGGTGCCCGATTTTTTCGATACCTTTGACAAAAGCTTGGGACCCATACCCACAGAAAATTCATTCACGCCCACCTTGAAAATTCGGGCAGTTATAAAGTGACCGAACTCGTGAGCGATTATCATAAAGCTGAAAAAAAGAAGTGCAAGAATTATCTTCCAGAACATATTTACTCCTAAAAACAAAAATTAAGGTAAATTTCGGCTTTGCCGAAATTGTTTTATTCATCACCTATATTTTATGCTTATATTTCTCGGTTATGCTCTAACGCTCTCTCTGACAAATTCACGTGCGAGTCTGTCGTCCTCTTCAAGGCTGTCGAGAGTGACGTTTTCTACGTGCGGTAAATTATTTACTGCATCTTCAACGAGAGTAAAGATATCGACAAAACGGATTTTCTCTTTTAAGAAAAGAGCAACCGCCTCTTCGTTGGCGCTGTTCATAACAGCGGGTGCGTTACCACCAAGGGTTACGGCTCTCCTTGCCAAGGGAAGAAGAGTAAAGGTATCCTCGTCGGGCTTATCAAAGGTAAGGGAAAATGACTTTGTAAAGTCGAGAGGTGTGCAAAGAGAAGGCTGTCTCTCGGGATAGGTGAGAGCAAAAGCGATGCAATGCTTCATATTTGGGTTACCCATCTGAGCAAGCACCGACGAGTCCACAAACTCTACCATGGAGTGAACGATACTCTGTCGGTGGACGGTGACGTCAATCTTGTGGGCAGGAACAGAGAAAAGTCTTACTGCTTCTATCACCTCAAGCCCTTTATTCATAAGAGACGCCGAGTCAACGGTAATCTTTTGTCCCATGGACCAAGTGGGATGCTTCAGGGCATCTGCAAGGGTAACCTTTTCAAGCTCTTCTCTTGTCTTTCCGAAGAAAGGACCGCCCGAGGCTGTGATGATGAGCCTTTTTATAAACTCTTTTGAGTTGTGAGCGTTGTCAAGGCATTGGAATATTGCCGAGTGCTCACTGTCTACGGGAAGAAGTCTTACTCCCGCTTTTTTTACTTCATCGAGAATTATATCTCCTGCCGCAACAAGGGGCTCTTTATTCGCCATGGCAATGTCCTTGCCCGACCTTATCGCCTCCACGGTAGGTCTGATACCGCATCTGCCCATAAGAGAGTTGAGAAGTATCTCTGCTTTAGATTCTGTGGCAACCGTGGTTACGGCTTCTTCTCCGATAAGCACCTTTGTGTCGGTGTCGGACACTCTTATTTTAAGCTCACGCCCTGCCACCTCGTCCACAACCGCACAAAGCGAGGGGTGGAATTCTCTTATCTGTTCTTCTAAAAGTGAGATATTAGAAAAGGCTGCAAGAGCATCGATTTTTATGTTTTTTTCACGGGCAACCTCTATGGTCTGTTTACCGATAGAGCCTGTTGACCCAAGCAGAGCAAGTGTTTTCATTTTATTTTTTCTTGAGAGAAGGCTTTTGAAGTCAAAAGCCCCCTCTCAAACTCTCCCGAAAAACATTTTTATAATTTTACAAACATATTAACAACGTAAAGGAATGCGGACACTGCAAGAATTGAGTCAAAGCGGTCAAGTACACCGCCGTGACCGGGGAAAAGCTTTCCGTAGTCTTTGATACCGTAGTGTCTTTTAATAAGTGACGCCGAAAGGTCGCCGAACTGTGAAATAATACTTGCAAAGAGTCCTACAACTGCAAGAATAATTATATTGGTTACAGAATAACCGTAAATCATACCTACAACGGCATAGCCTATCATAGCAAAAAGTGTTCCGCCAACAGCCCCTTCAACCGTTTTCTTAGGGCTGACAGAGGGGATAAGCTTGTGCTTTCCAAAGAAAAAACCCGTAAAATATGCAAAGGTATCTGTAACCCAGGCACCAACAAAAACAAGGGGGAAGAATACCGAGCCTTTTGTAAAGAGCACCGTCAACGCACCGAAGGAAGCGGCCACGTAAAAGGCAAGCGCAAAGGCTACGAGAATTTTCTCGGCGGTGATCTTACTGTTGTTTACCACACCCATAAATAAGAGATAGAAAAGCAGAATGATGAATACGGGTGTGTAGGTATCAAGGTGAGAGGAGGTGAGAAGGGGAAGGGAGAACGCCACAACGTAAAGAGGAGCGAAGAAAAGATTTTTTTCTTCACCAACGCATTTAACCGCTTCCGATACGCCAACCGCCGACAAAACTGCCATAGCAAGGCTGAAAAGGGTAATGCTGCCCACAAGGGTAACGTCACCGAAAACTAAAACGGGAATGAATATGAGAAAGGCAACGATTGCCGTTATAATTCTTGTTTTCATTTGGCTTTCCTTTCTTTCACGTCACCGAAACGGCGCTTTCGGGTATTGAAGAACTCTACCGCCTCGTCAACGTCCTTTTCCTTCATGTCGGGCCAAAGCTTTTTGGTAAAGTAAAGCTCGGAGTATGTAGACTGCCAGGTAAGGAAGTTAGAAAGACGCCATTCTCCCCCCGTTCTTACAATGAGGTCGGGGTCGGGCTGGTGATGTGTATAAAGGGCATTCGAGATATCCTCTTCGGTAACCTCACTCTTACCTTCCTTGATAAGGGTATTTACCGCTTGTACGATATCGTCTCTGCCACCGTAGTTTATGGCAATGTTAAGGTCGTAGGGGAAGTGGGCGGTCTTTTCTACAACCTCGTTCATAAGAGCTTGAATTTCGGGGGAAAAGCGAGACTTATCACCCAAGAAACGAACTCTCATGTTCTTCTTACGCTTATTTGTAAGACCGTCCTCAAGATATTCAACGAAAAGCTTCATAATGCCGTCTACCTCACTTTGGGGACGCTTCCAGTTTTCGGTAGAAAAGGCATAGACGGTAACGAGCTTTATGTCAAGGTCGATACAGTATTCAACTACACGGATGAATGCCTTGGCACCCTCGCTGTGTCCGAACTCTCTTGGGAGACCTCTTTTTTTAGCCCATCTGCCGTTTCCGTCCATAATGAAGGCTATATGGCGAAGCGGCGGTGTTG
The DNA here is from genome assembly GCA_045595105.1 of Eubacteriales bacterium. Classification (GTDB taxonomy): domain Bacteria; phylum Bacillota; class Clostridia; order Oscillospirales; family SIG627; genus RGIG6353. The sequence goes on from JAZNZV010000084.1 coordinate 9,731, forward strand.
TTACGCCGCCGCTTTCTTTTTTCAAACGCTTGAAAAAGCCCATTATATTTCCATTACCTCTTTTGTCTTTGCGGCAACGAGGGCATCAATGTTCTTGATGTACTTATCGGTGAGATCCTGTGCGTCCTTCTCGCCCGACTTTACTTCGTCCTCAGTAAGGTTGCCTGCCTTCTTCTCGTTCTTGAGGAAGTCGTTTGCATCACGGCGGATGTTACGAACTGCAACCTTTGCATCCTCTCCGCATTTGGCTACCTGCTTGGAAACTTCCTTTCTTCTTTCCTCTGTGAGAGAGGGGAAGGTGAGACGGATAACCTTACCGTCGTTCTGAGGAGTAATACCAAGGTCGGAGGCAAGAATTGCTTTTTCTATCTCCTTAACGGTAGATGCATCCCAAGGTGTTATAACAAGGGTTCTTGCATCTGAGGTGGAAATAGCGGCAATCTGATTTATGGGAGTAGCCGAGCCGTAGTAATCAACGCTTATCTTATCAAGAACGGCAGCCGACGCTCTTCCTACTCTTATTCCTTTAAGCTCTGTTTCAAGAGCGGTGCAGGATTTCTGCATTTTAGCTTCAAAATCTTTAAGGTTTGCTTTCATATCATAAATTCCTTTCGGTTAGTTTAATTTTTCAACTGTTGTGCCTGTTTTACCGCCTGTTATAGCTGTATAGATGTTTTCGGGGTTATCAAGTCCGAAGAGAAGGAGAGGCATATCGTTCTCCATAGCGTAAGCGGTGGCGGTGGCATCTATAACCTTAAGTCCCTTTGCAAGGATCTCACTGTAATCTATCTGGGGGATACGTTCAGCCGTGGGGTCAATTCTCGGGTCGGCGGTGTATATAGCGTCAATGTTCTTTGCAAGCATTACAACGTCTGCATCTATCTCAACGCCACGAAGCACCGAGGTAGTGTCGGTTGTCATGTGGGAAATACCTGTACCTCCCGCAAAAATAACAACTCTCTTCTTTTCGAGATATCTTACGGCTCTCGCCTTTATGTAGGGCTCACAGAACTGAGGCATATCCACCGAGGACATTACTCTCGTTCTTACTCCTACGTGCTCGAGGGTTTCTGAAAGTGCAATGGAATTTATAACCGTTGCAAGCATTCCCATGTGGTCTGCACGGGTGCGGTCAAAGCCTTCTCCGAGTCTTCCTCCACGCCAGATGTTACCGCCTCCAAAGACGATACCAACCTCAACGCCAAGGTCTACGACTCTCTTTATCTCACGGCATATTCTGTCCAGCTTTGCTCTGTCAATAACAGGTACGCTCTTTACCTTTCCGTCGGCATCATATTCTGCAATATCGTTTCCGTATACCGCTTCTCCCGACAGCTTAATTAAAACTCTTTTGTATTTAATATCCATAATTTCCCCCGTCCCATTCATCCTTATTCTATTATATTGTAACCCAAAAACAGCAATTTGTAAAGAGGGAGTATAAAAAAACTTAAAGCTTTTACATTTTTTGGAGAAGCACAAAAAACAAGAAATGCCAAGCACTTATTACTGCCTGGCATTATCCTTTATTTCATGTGTTCTATCACCCTGTCGTAGAAGCTCTTCTTTCCAAAAAGCTCGGTGATAAGGCTTGTAGTAAAGATTACCGTTACAACGTAGGTCAGAGAGGTGAACTGTCCCGTCAGCTCAATAAAGAGCACTGCCGCCATAACGGGGGAGCGCATCATTCCTCCCATAAAAGCGCAGGTGCCAAGGAGGGTGACGGTATCGAAGAGATAATCGGGTAATCCTATTCCGATAAGCATCTGAGCGGTAATGGCACTGACCAGCGCTCCGATAGCGAGACTTGGGATAAATATACCGCCGGTAACACCGCTGTCACAAACTAAAATGAGCATAATCATTCTCACAGCAAGTATTCCGATGAGTAGCCAAACCGAATGACTTTTATCTAAAATGTGCTCTATTACGTGGTGTCCGCTATAAACCGAGTCGGTAAAATATAAGGCTAAAAATCCCGTAAGCACAAATACCACAATAAGCTTGAGAACAGACGCTCCTTTTTTCTTTTTCAGATGGGATAAAAAGGATACCGAAAAGTCAAAAAGCGCTACAAAGAGGGCTGTTGCGATTCCCAAAATAGCTATATACCCTATGTGGGAAAGGGTAGGAGATGGGAGTGGCGCTATTTCAAAAAGGAAAGGGCTTGTTCCAAAGGTAAGACAGAGGGCTTCGTTTACCACAGACGATGTCATAACGGCTACGCAAACGCTCATAACAAGCAGAGCGTCAAAGCGTTTGTGTACTTCTTCCAATGCAAAAACAATAGCTGAAAGGGGAGCACCCGTTGCTGCCGCAAAGCCTGCCGAGGCACCGCCTGTCAAAATGTTTTTGTCATTGTGAGGTAAAATTTTACTTATGCTCGTACCGATAAGCACCGAGGGACCCTCACTGCCCACTCCGACACCTGCGAAAAAGCTTATTATACTGCCCGTAAAGGTAGCGAAAAGGGTTCTCACAGGTCTGAAGGAAATAATCTCACGCAGTATTCCTTCACTTCGGGGTATACCTCCTCCCTTAGCCTCGGGAACGAGGCGGTGGATAAGGCGCATTATAAGGGCAAGGGCTATAAGCGTGGCAAACACAATGCCGATACACAGAAGGCTTTCCCTTGAAATGCTATATAAACGTCTTGAAATTTCTTCGGCTTTGGTCGCAAGAAGCTTGAACACAAAAACTGTGGCTCCTGTAAGTCCGCCTGTCAGCGCCGAATAAAAAAGACAGCTCAAAATGTTAGTGTTTTTCAATATTTTACTCCTCAATAAGTCTTATCATTTCACGTCGCAAATTTTCGAGAAAGGCGTTGCTTCTCGGGTATACGGGGAAGCGGAGCTCTCCGCCTGCCATATTGTCTATCATTTCAACGACCTTTTCTCTGCCTATCTTCTTTTCGAGAAGGGTTGCTATTCTCATGTCCTCTATTGCCTGATAGGTTACCTCTCCACGTATAGAGCCGTAAACACTGTTATAGCCGGGGTAAACGATAAAGCCGTCACCCGAGGGGAAGGAGCCGTCTGCCGAGGTGTTGATATAAGGGTTTAAGGGATACTTTGAACGCTCTGAGTTGTAGTAGTTGAAGCCCCAATGCAAAAAGCCCTTAATGTTGAATTTATAAAGCAAAAATCCAAGGACCTGAACTCTGTAAGAGGGGAGTGCCAGAAGGCTGTTTGTGTGTAATACCTGAGGTCCGCAACAGTAGTAAGCCCACTGATTTTCTATGTTGTGAGGTAAAAACTTATGAAGCTCACTTACAATGGTTACAGGGCATTCAACAAGTCCCGTTTCATAAAACTCATAGTGAGAAAGAGCGTCAAGGGTCTTGCATTTTCCAATGTAGGGCTTTATTAAGTTCATTGCCGTCTTGTATTTCTCTATTTGTTCAAGCCGAGGCTCGTCGGAGATGTGGAAGTAAGTGTTTTCTTCAATACCAAGCTTTTCAAATTCTTCACGCAGAGCGGGTATATACTGACCGAGAAAATCTATATATTCCTTTGAATCGGCGTCTGTGTGCCAGCCGAACATATGAGTTAGTTTTCCATTGACGGTCACGTAAATGTTAGGAGTCTTTTCCGCACCCCACTGAGAGAACATATGTGCTATCTCAAAGTATTTGATGCCGTGCTTCTGAGCGATAGCTACAAATCTTTCAAGCTTTTCAAAGCCGAAAACGTAGCCCTCGTCCTTCTTTTCTATGTCCACAAGCTGAACGTTAGGACGTGCCGTTCCAATCTCGGTGTCAAGGGGAGGGGTATGTACGGGAGTCAATATCATGTTTATACCAACCTCTGTGGCGGCGGCAATGTACTTTTCAATAAACTCCCAATGCTTTTCGCTGTATACCTCTGTATTGTGATATACTGCAATGCAGTCGGCATAGAACCATCTTGTATAAATAGGAGCACCGCCGTCGAGAACGCCTTTTCCCACGTTCAGAGTCATAACGGCAGTTTCAAAAATCTCGGGCTTGGAACGAAGCACGATGGATGCGCCCTCGAAATTTATCTTAATTTCGTGTTTTCCGCTTTTAGCGTCACTTGGCACGTCCACCTTTACGAAAAGCGTTACGCTGTCCTTGTCTTTAACTGTAACAAAGCCGTTCTGCTCCTCTAAGGGGATGAGCACGTCGGGTATCATTCCACCGTCATTAATGAGGTAGCCGTCTTTGTCTGCGCCGGGCTGAGTGAAGGGGGTGTCTGCAAAAACGTCTCTTACACAGTAAAGCCTTACAGGAAGGTCGCTGTCAACGTGAGCCTTCACGTGCAGATACTTGTCGGAGGACAAAACTATCTGATAGCAAAATCTTTGATTTTTGAGGGAATAGCCTTCATTTAATTCGGCGTAGTCTTCGGGTGCCGAAACCCTCACCTTTTCAAGGTATGATATTTGTTTTACATAAAGTTCCATAGTGTCCTCCAATTACTTTTATTCCGAGAAGATTATAGAGCAAAAGCATTTTAAAGTCAATAAAAAAATGAAAAGTCCTTCCCAAATAGGGAAGGACCTTTCTTGTTGACTTTAAACCTTAATTACTTGATTTCAACAGTTGCGCCTGCAGCGGTAAGAGCATTCTTGATCTCTTCTGCTTCAGCCTTAGCAACGCCGGTCTTAACAGCCTTAGGAGCACCCTCAACGAGTTCCTTAGCTTCCTTAAGACCAAGACCTGTGATTTCACGAACTGCCTTGATAACTGCGAGCTTGCCGTCGCCTGCTGCTGTAAGAACAACATCAAACTCGGTCTTCTCTTCTGCTGCTGCAGCTTCGCCTGCTGCGGGAGCAGCTGCAACTGCTACGGGAGCAGCTGATACGCCGAATTCCTCTTCGAGAGCCTTAACAAGGTCTGCGAGTTCGAGGATTGTGAGAGATTTGATTTCTTCTAAAATGTTCATTGTCTTTTCTGTAGCCATTTTAATGTACCTCCGAAAATAATTAGTATTGTGCAGCTATGCTGCATAAGTTTTTGGGTAGTGCTTTAAAATTATTCTGCAACAGGGGCTTCCTCTGCTGCGCCGCCTTCTTTGTCGATCTTGCCCTGTAATACGTAAGCAAGTCCGTAAAGAGGACCTTGGATGCTGCCGAGAATCTTTGCAATAAGACCTTCCTTGGAAGGAATGCTTGCAAGGCTCTCAACGCCTGCTGCGTCAACAACGTCGCCGTCGATGTAACCAGCCTTGATAGTATAATCTTCATGTTCCTTAGCGAACTTGGAGAGTATCTTAGCGGGAGCAACGGGATCTGTTTCAGACCATGCAATAGCGCTCATACCTTCAAGATGAGTGTTAAGGGCTTCATAACCGAGGTTTTCAAAAACGTACTTGAGCTGTGTGTTTTTTACAACCTTGTAGGTTACGCCTGCCTTAGTAAGCTCTTTTCTAAGGTTTGTGTCGTCTTCAACAGTTGTCTTGTAGTAGTTAACAAGTACACCTGCCTGAGAAGCCTTAAGCTGTTCTGTGAGCTCTGCTACTGCTGATTTTTTTGCAGCCAGTATCTTTTCACTTGACATTCGTGTTTCACCTCCGGGTAAATTTAAATAAAAAAGGTTCCTTCACCATGCCGATGAAAGAACCGTAAATTCTCAAAAAATACACGTAAGTATAGCTTTTAAAATTTTAAGGTTTTCCTCGGCAGGCGAATATTACGGTGCTTGGCACCGCCTGCTGTCTTAGGTCAACAAGCGAATTATACACGAAAGGTCACCTTTTGTCAAGCCTTTTTTGAAAAAAATAAAATCTTTTGTAAAAAGGTTAAAAAAGAGCGTTTTAAAGATTGACACAAAAACACAAAAAGGGTATAATGTACATAATATGGGGAACTTTATTTTAAATGCGGAAAGGAGAGGTTTTTATGCCGTTGAAATTATTACACGGCTCCAAGAAATTACTGCCGTCCATGAAGACCTTATGGCGTGATACCTTCGGTGACAGCGACGAATTTATCGACCTTTTCTTTACGAAATTTTATAAGCCCCGTAAAGCTTTTCTGCGTTTCGACGGTGATGAGCTTGTGAGCATGCTCTTTTATATGGACTTGAAGGTCAAGTTTGACGGCAGAAGGTACAAGACGGCTTATCTTTACGGAGTTGCCACAAAGCTGACAGAGCGCCGTCAGGGACACTTTACCGCCCTTCACAACGCACTTCTTGATGAGCTTAAGGAGAAGAAATACGACCTTATCGTCACCATACCTCAAAACGAGTCTCTCTTCTCCTTTTATAAGGATATAGGATACACCTTACCTCTCAGACGTTGTGAATACGAGCTTGAAACTCTCGACCTTGAAAGGGTAGAGGACCTGTCACAAATTTGGCAAAAGAAGAAAGAGCTTCACAAAAAATCAAGGCAGTCCATGAGCATCCTTGAAAGCGAGGAGCAGTTTATCGAGAGCAGAAGGGACCACAGATTTTTTTCATACGACGGCGGATATCTTGGCTTTTATCCTGCAGACGGCTCATATAAGCTTTACGACGTTATTTCCAACGACCCCCTTCATGCACCCTTAAAGCTTGTGCATTATGAGAGAAGTGCTTTGATTATGGATTTGACGGGAAGGCTTGACGGCGAGAGAATAGAAAAAGAAAAGCCGATATTCAGCTTTTTACTTAACTAAAAAAAAGGAATTACAGCTATGTTTGAACAGTATAAAAACAAAATAGAGCTTCATTGCCATTCATCGGGAATATCCATGTGCTCGGATATATCTGCCCCCGACATGATACGCTACTACCGTGAGGAGAAGTATCAGGGGCTGGTTATTACAAACCACTTTTATCCATGGTTCCCTAAAACTCAGAAGGCGTATGGAAAATACGTTGAGGATTATATAGAGGAGTATCACTTCTTGAAAGAGATAGGGGAAGGCGTGGGAATAAAGGTGTATCTTGGAATGGAGATACGCTTTAAGGAAAACGAGAACGACTACCTTCTTTACGGTATCGATGAGGATTTTGTCAGGGCTATCCCACGTGAGTGCAAAACACTTGAGGAATTTATTCCTTTTGTAAGACAGTATCAAAACGTAATTCTCATACAGGCGCACCCCTTCCGCAACGGAATGATACTCAAAGACTCAGAGCTCCTTGACGGAATAGAGGTTTATAACCTTCACCCCAACCATAACTCACGTGTAGGACTTGCGTCAAAGTATGCAGATATGGAAGACTTTGCAATTTGCACCTGCGGAACAGACTTCCACCATATCGGTCAGCACGGACTGTCCGCTCTTCTTACAAGGGAGCTTCCCGAAAACGAAGTGGCTTTGGTAGAATGCATTAAAAACGAGCAAGTATACAAAATAGGAAAAAGCATAGTAGTATTTGAGAATTGAAAGGAAGGTAGCATGGTTTATTTATTTTTAGCAAACGGATTTGAGGAAATAGAAGCACTTACTCCCGTTGACGTTCTCAGACGTGTAGGGGTAGAGGTGTTGACTGTCAGCATTAACGAGGGCACAAAAAAGGTTATGGGCGCTCACGGAATAGAAGTGACTGCCGACCTTACTCTTGACGAATATAAGGAAGACACAGCAGAGATGATCGTACTCCCCGGCGGAAGCGAGGGTACGAAAAACCTTGAAGAGAACGCAAGAGTGAGACAGATCATTCTTTCAGCAGTAGAGCGTGACCTTTACGTTGCCGCTATCTGTGCCGCACCCACCATTCTTGCAAAGCTTGGGCTTCTCAAAGGGCTTAAAGCTACTTGCTACCCCAGCCTCGCAGGCGTCCTTATGGACAACGGTGTGAAATATAAAAACGATAAGGTCGTTTGTGACAAGCGCTTTATCACCTCTATGGGAGCAGGTACAAGCGGAGAGTTTGCATTCAAGCTTGTTGAAAAGCTTTTGTCGACAAAGGACGCAAGCAATATAAGAATAGCGATGGTATATTGATTTTTGGAGAGTCTAAATGTATAAACCCTTTACAGTCAGAGAGGAAAAAAGAGCGCTGAGACGCAAGTTTGCCGCCGAAAGACAGGCTATACCTGAAAAGGAAAGACTTGAAAAATCAAGGGCAATTTGCAATAACTTTCTGTCGTCCATGTCATATGACCACTCGGATACAGTGCTCCTTTATTATTCAATTAACAGCGAGGTAGATACCCAAGAGCTTATAGACCGTGTCCTTGCTTCGGGTAAAAGACTTGCTCTTCCTGTCTGCCGTGAAAACAGCGAAATGGTATTCAGATATATAGAAAGCCGAGAGGATCTGACAAAAGGCTTCTTTTCAGCTCTGGAGCCCAAAGCGGGGCTTGAGGAATTCAAGGAAGCAAGGCACGCTATATGCGTAATTCCCGCAATCGCCTTCGATAAGGAGGGCTATCGCATCGGCTACGGCAAGGGCTATTACGACAGATATCTCACCGACCCATCTATTGTGAAGGTAGGGTTTATTTACGACAGCCTTTTGGTGGATAAGCTGCCCCGAGGCCGTTTCGATTTGAACTGTGACCTTGTTGTTACCGAGAGAGGAGTGTTCAACACAGGTGAAAAATAATACTGCCCCCCTTACGGCACCTTTATTTGTATCCGTTGTTTTTTTACTTCTCGGTATTTCAAAAAGACTTCTTTCTTACGTTTCGGTATCAGACCCCGAAAGTATGGTTTTATATGCGGCTATATTCGAGCTTTTTGTATTTGCAATTCCCGCAGCATTCTTTTTAAAAATAAAGGATGAGAATTTTCTTGAATATTCAAAGGTAAAGAAAATATCGTTTTCCGACCTGCCTTTCGTACTGTCGGCGGCAGCCACCTTCGTTTTCGGTGCAGTAATTATTCTTTATCTTCAAAGAAACTTCCTTGACGCATCGGCAGACACAGCCTCTATTATCGACCCCGTAAAAGCAGAGGTCAGTCTTTTCAGCGTATTTTTGTACTACGTTCTCATTCCTGCTCTTTCGGAGGAGCTTTTCTTCAGAAGCATTATTATAAGCGAATATTCATCATACGGCGGACCCGTGGCAATAACCGTTTCATCGCTTTTCTTTGCAATGCTTCACTTTTCCTTTGCTGAATTTCCTTTTTACTTTTTTTCGGGAGCGGTGCTTGGCATAATCACGTTTGTTACAGGCTCGGCATTTCCTGCCATAATAATACACGTTTTAAACAATACCGTAACGGTATTTTTCGGTCAGTGGCTGACCGCCTTCCTTTCCGAGTCGTCAAGTTCGGTGATACTTGCCTTTATTCTCGTTGTACTCTTTCTTGCATCTGTTTTATCTCTTCTTTCAACAATGGAGGATATATATGAAAAGAGGAGTGCCATGTATGACAAAGGGCTGTTTCCCGGCAAGAGACGTGAAGCGCTTCTCGGCGTGGCAAAGGCAGGTATAGTAGAGAAAAAGACCAAGGCAACTGCCAAGGCTCGCACAAATCCCTTTTTATCACCCACGCTGTTTATGGCACTCGCCCTTTACATACTTATAACTCTAAACGTTATCTAAGGAGAGAAATATGACGGAAAACACTAACAAGAACGAAGAAAAAGACGTCAAGATTTATGATACCTCAGATATAATTTTTGAAGGTAAGCCCAAGAGAGCACGCACTGCTCAAAGGGACATCAAGCCTCACGACAACGAAAAAACAAGGGTGGATATGCCCACCATAACCGAGGAGATAATACCCCCGAAAAAGGTGGACTCTCCCTATGAGGAAGCACCTCTTCTTGAGGAGGATGAGCCTATGATGAAAAGCTATTTCGAGATGTTTGGCAAGGGAATTATATATCTTATTTTCGTTCTTGCCTCATCGATTATCATAGCATATTACGGAATAACGATAGCAAATGACGTTTTCGCCTTTGTAAAAAGCGACGAAGAGGTTGAAATCGTTATAGAAAAGGGAGACGGAGTAAAGGAAATTGCAAAGGCACTTAAAAAAGCGGGAGCAATAGAATATCCTGCCGTATTCAAGCTATACAATTCCTTCAAAAACAGAAACTCCGAAATCCCACAGGAGTTTGTTGCGGACACCTACGTTTTTGAAAAAAATCTCAACTATGACGAGCTTATTGCAAAGTTTGAAAAATCCGCACCCGTCAGAGGCATAGTTGATATAACCTTCCCCGAGGGCTTGTCGGTGGACGAAATGATAGACGTATTCCTTGAAAACGGAATAGGAACGAGGGACGGCTTTGTTGAAGCGGTAAAGAGCAGTCTTATTTACGATATGAAGTATCCCTTCCTTGTAGCACTGCAGGAAAAAGAGAAAGCGGGCTTTAATGACGGTAGAAAATATGCTCTCGAGGGCTATCTCTACCCCGACACCTACCAGTTCTACTCCGACTCATCTGAAATCGATGCTGTTTCTAAGCTTCTTAAAACCTTTAATATAAGATTTGAAAAAGAGTATTACGACAGATGTGAGGAGCTTGGTATGACGGTAGATGAAATAGTGAATATCGCATCTATCGTACAAAAGGAGACGAAGTACAGTAGCGAATATCCCGTAGTTTCTTCTCTTTATCACAATAGGCTCAATAACCCCTCGTCATTCCCCAGACTTCAGTGTGACTCAACCTATCTGTACGCCTTCCCCGACAGAAGAGAGGGACTTACCCTTGACGAAATGAAGGCGTCGGACAGTCCTTATTCTACCTATTCTCACGATGGACTTCCCCCGTCTGCTATATGTTCACCCAGCCTTGACGCCATTATAGCAGCCCTTTATCCCAACGCTCAGGACTCAAGCGGTGTAAATCACACCTATTACTATATGTACGCAAGACCTAACGGATATCACTATTTTGCAAGAACAGATGCCGAGCATCAGGCAAATATAGCGAAAGCCAATGCAGAAAAGGGTGAGTAAATGGAAATAGCAATAATAGTTTTAGTCGTTGTTAATATTGTATTGTCGGTTTTACTTCTCACCTCAAAGAAAAAGGTAGACTTCTCCTCTCTTGACGACAGCCTCGGCAACGTCAGGTCGGGTATAAAGGATATCGGCGAAATGCAGTCGAAGCTACTGAAAACCGAGTTTGAGGGCACCGAAAAAAGAGACAGGGAGATGAAAGAAGCACTCCTTGACTCAATCAAGGCAAACGACAGACACCTTGTCTCTACCCTTGAAATGTACTCTGAAAAGCTATCCGAGATAAAGGATACCCTTGAAAAGAGAGTAAAGGCAATGGAAGAGTCAAACTCCAAGAAGCTGGACGAAATGAAAAACGTAGTTGACGAAAAGCTTCAGACCACCCTTGAGGAAAGAATAAGCCGAAGCTTTAAGGAAGTAAGCGAAAGACTTGAGCAGGTTTACAAGGGACTTGGCGAGATGCAGAACATCGCCACCAGCGTCGGTGACCTGAAGAAGACCCTTTCGAACGTAAAGGCGAGAGGAATTCTCGGAGAAATTCAGCTGGGAGCAATCCTGCAGGATATGCTCTCCCCCGAGCAGTATGAAACGAATTTTGTTACAGTTGAAGGTACAAGAGACTCCGTTGAATTTGCTATTAAACTTCCTGGAAGTGAAGAGGGAAAATACGTATATCTTCCCATTGACTCAAAGTTCCCCCTTGATGCGTACACAGATTTGAACGATGCCTACGATACGGGGGATGCAGAGGCTATAACCTCAGCGAAGAACGTGCTTGTAACACGAATTAAGAAATTTGCAGACGATATTCATAAAAAATACGTTGCTCCCCCCTCTACTACCGAGTTTGCTATAATGTTCTTACCCACCGAAGGGCTTTATGCCGAGGTGGTGAGACTTGGTATGATAGAGACCTTACAGGAAAAATATAAGATTACCATAGCAGGACCTACTACTATGGCGGCGCTTCTTAACAGCTTGCAGATGGGCTTCAAGACCCTTGCTATACAAAAGCGCTCGGGAGAGGTATGGGATACTCTTTCGGCAGTAAAGACCGAGTTCCAAAACTTTGAAACGGTGCTTACTGCAGCACAGAAAAAGCTTACTCAGACTTCAAACGACCTTGAAAAGCTCATTGGCACAAGAACCAATGCCATCAACCGAAGGCTTCGCAACATAACTGCAATGCCCGAGGAAATGGCAACGGCATATTTCCCCCTTCCCGACGAAAGCGAGTCGGATACATAAAATAAGTAAACAAAAAAACAACGGCGTATTTACGGCAGAATACGTTGTGAAAAAATCTTTGCCGAGAAATGGATGTATAATTATGGCTTTTTACTTTGAAGAATGTTCTCACACTTTTAACGAATATCTCCTTGTTCCGGGATA
>JAZNZV010000085.1:0-3372 GCA_045595105.1 Eubacteriales bacterium
AATTTCCGAGACCTTTCACTTTGTTCAGTTTTTTTACCTTACTTCGTACATGTCTCGTTGTTTAATTTTCAATGTCCATCTTCGCTCCCGCTCTCGCGACAGCCTTGATAGTATAGCACACTCTTTCCCTTTTGTCAACACCTTTTTTCAAAAAAATCAAAAAAAGTTTTAAAAGATTTTTTCGTGTCAAAAATACATATATTTATATAATAAAAGGTAGAATAAAAGGGAAAACAAAAACCGCCGTGAAACACGGCGGCATTGTGTAAATAAGACTTACGCATTAAAAGAATTAAGCTTTCTTGTGAAAAGACTCTTTCTTCTTGCTGCAGTATTCTTGTGCATGTGGCCCTTAGCAACGGCAACGTCGATCATCTTAACTGCATCCTTATAAAGAGCGATTGCAGCTTCCTTATCACCTGCTTCAAGTGCCTTTTCATACTTCTTGATGGCTGTCTTCATTGCTGAAACATACATCTGGTTCTGAAGTGTCTTCTTTTCTGTAACAAGAACACGCTTTTTTGCTGATTTGATATTAGGCATCAAATACACCTCCTTAACTTAGCAATCAGATTGACTAATTGCATACTGTCCTATTCAAGTATTTATAATATCACGATTCTTTCAATATTTCAAGTACTATTTTTCAAGTTTTTTAATTTTTTTCAAAAAAATATTATTTTCGACCCATTTTACGTCTCTATATAGATAAAATAAAAAATGAAAGAGAGAAAGAAAATGTATCAGATCAGAACAGACCTTGCTATGGAAGCCCACGAGCTGGCGTCAAAAAACAAAAGCTGCCCCCTTGACGGAGTGATATTCCGTGAAGAAATAATAGACGGCTATAAGCTGACCCGAATAGAAATTCTCAATGAAAAAGGAGAAAAGGAAACGGGAAAGCCTGTGGGCAAATATCTTACTCTGCAAACGGGAAAGCTTTGGGAAGGCGGTATCGAAAACATATATTTTGCAGCCAGCGCACTGTCTAAGCTTTTATCCGAGCTTATAGACTGCAACGCATCGGGAGAAACGGTGCTTGTCACAGGACTTGGCAATATTACGATTACTGCCGACGCAATCGGTCCTAAGGCGGTGTCACACATAATTGTCACAAGGCATTTAAAAAACGCATCCCCCGAGCTTTTCGACGGCATGGGCTTTTCGGATATTGCCGCTATTTCACCCGGTGTATTGAGTCAGACGGGAATAGAAACCCTCGAAATAGTAAAAAGCGTTTCAAAGAAGCTCTCCCCCTCTGTTATTATTGCGATTGACTCACTTGCCGCAAGAGATATATCACGGCTTGGCTCCACCATTCAGCTCACCGATACAGGAATTGCACCCGGTGCCGGCATTGGGAACAGACGTGCCGCCCTCAACTCAAAGACTCTCGGTGTTCCCGTTATTTCCATAGGTATCCCTACCGTAGTTGATGCTCTGACCCTTACCGCCAACGTTCTCGAAAAATACTACGGCTCCGCCGACGCTCTGTCCTCGGACGTGGAAGAGGCGGGATTTTTCGTAACGCCCAAGGATACCGACAAAATTATATCGTGTATGTCAAAAATCATAGGATACGCTGTCAACATGACCTTTCACGATAAGCTTTCCTATGAAGAAATGATATCGTTAGCTAACTGAGGAGGTATTTCAATGAAAGAAAAAATCAAAACTGCAAAGGATTTTATTTGCTTTTATCTTGCTCTTCCCCTTTTTGTGCTCATGGTACTTGCAACGGGGGTTGGGGCTGTGGGAAGCGAAGCGGTGGTAAACACGCATATATTAATAAATGAAGAAAAAGAAATCTCAAACCCCTCAAGCAAAATAATTTCAGGGGAGGTTTCATCAGAGCAAGGTGTTTTTACCATATCCGCAAGAGACCTGTCCAAGGACTACAACGTCCTCAACGCCACAAGCAAGGAAATAGACGAAGATGAGCTTCTCGCCTCCCCTCTCGTATACAAATATGACGACTCGGCCCCCATGGTGCTTGTGGTACATACTCATGGGACGGAGTGCTATTCTTCAAAAGAGCAGTCATTCTCCACCCCCGACGAAAAAGGGCGCTACGGCTTTTACAACAGCGACAGTGCAACACGCTCCACCGACGTTCAAAGTAACATGATTGCCATAGGAGAAGCTTTTTGCTCGACTCTTTCCAAGAATGGGGTGAGTGCTATTCAATGCAGGATAATGCACGACCGTGAGGACTACAACAGCTCATATGCAAATTCAAGGCAATCAATAGAAGAATATCTTGACGAATTTCCTTCAATCAAATACGTTATTGACGTACATAGAGACTCGCTCACAGCCGAGGACGGAACCAAAACCAAGGTGATTGCAAGCGATATAGAAGGCTGTGCACAGGTAATGCTTGTCAACGGTACGGCTTTCGATAATTGGGAGGATAACCTGTCACTTGCACTAAAGTTCAAAAAAGTGATGGACGAGAAATATCCATCACTTTCGAGACCTATTTATTTAAGAAACTCCAAATACAACCTTGACCTTACAAGAGGAAGTCTGCTCCTTGAGGTGGGAACCTGTGCAAACACCCTTGAAGAGGCGAAGAAGGCGGCGGAGTTGTCAGCAGAATGCTTTGCCACTCTTATTAAACAAGGAAGTTGACGTCGCCTGTGGCAAGACCTACGATACTGTTTATAATCTTTTCGGCACGTTCGCTGAAATTAAGGCTAATTTTTTCAAGATACTGTTTATTATCTGAATAAACCGAAAAGGAAACTATGTCTTTGTCCTTTATGGAAAGGGCACACTTTATGCGCCATCCCTCGTCCTCGGGCAGGATATTATTAGTATAGACCGAGCCGTCTTTTTTATATGAGATATATCTCATGAGTGCTCTCATGGTATTATCTCGCACGTCGGCAAGGAGTACGTCAGCCATATTATCTATTATTATAGTACCTTTTTCGCTAATGATATAGTATTCTCTGTCGTTGTCGCCTCTGTATGAAGCAATAGAACCCGAATCAAGAAGAGAAGCGAAATTCTCGGCAAAGTCAAAGTGATTGACAGCGCCCTCCCACATAACCACCTCGCTGAGGGTATCAAAGTCAACCTCCTGCCCTATTTTTTCAAAAAGGCGGAAAAGATAGAGTATATAAAGCTTTATTTCATTCTTTTCAATTATTATTGTTCGTCTGGGCATAAAAGCCTCCCAAGTTTATTTATTCTTTCTGTCGTGTACAAGCATGCCGATTACAGCGAAGGCAAGCTGTACAAAGTGAGTTATGAGAACGCTGTATGAGGCAGACAAGATATCGTAAATACACCAAAGCGACATGTTCACCAAAGTCCAGAAACGGTATTTTGCACCATTTTTCTGACCGATGCAGAGAATGAAGG
>JAZNZV010000086.1:0-1853 GCA_045595105.1 Eubacteriales bacterium
TCGTTCATTGCATCGAAGAAGAGGGGATAAGAGTGGACAGTCTTTGCTATCCCCATTATTGCATAGTGACAGTCAAGGCTTTTCGTATGTCTGAAGGAGAGGGGGCAATTCCTTGGTAAAATAACTGCCTCTTCTCCAAAATCATGCTCCCAGTCGAGATTTCTTCCGAAGAAGCCTTGGGTGTTTATAGCAGTACACAAAAAAATCACTCCTTTAATATGAATAATTATATAAATTAATTATTTACAAAGACTTACAAAATATGCTAAAATCAAAACGAAGGGAGTTGACGATTTGCAAGTTTTGATAAGACTGCTTGGAATTTTAGGTTTATCACTTGGCGCAGGTTCGTTCCTTTTTAAAAAGCATAAAGGAATAATTCTTTGTAAAACGTTTCAGGAGCTTTCGTTTGCAGCACAGTATTTCCTGATAGGACCCGCCGCTTATACTGCAGCATTTCTTGATTTGATATCAGCTTTCAGAAATTTTCTTTTTTATAAGTTCGTTGAAAAAAAGATTTCCACCCTACCTCTTATCATAGTATTTTCGGTCTTTGTTATATGTATCGGATTTGGTTCATGGGTAGGTCCCGTAACTCTTCTTGCAGTAATTCCTAAAATCCTCACTACTATATCCTACGCAATGAAAAACGAGCGTATTTTGAGACTCATCACTCTTCCATCTTGCTTCTTCTGGATAGCTTACAACTGTATCGTTGGCAGCTTTGAAGCGGCAATTGGCGATTTTGCTACCCTTGTATCAATCGCTATCGCTATTTATAGATTTGATATTTGTAAATTAAAAAAGTAACATGCAAAAGAAAAGCACAGGATTTTCCTGTGCTTTAACTTTACAAAACTGCCCGAAACGGCAAAAATATTAAGTGAGAGTATTGATTTATTTTTATAATATGTTATAATATAATTAATAAAAATGGTAAAAACGGCAAAAATATTAATTGTAGAGGTGAGATTGTGGAAATTAAAAGAGATCTGTATCTTGAAAAGCTTACTGTCAGAAAACAAAACGGATTTATAAAAGTTATTACCGGAATAAGACGTTCGGGAAAATCCTATCTTCTTAATACTATTTTTCACAATCATTTGATTGGAGAAGGAGTTGACCAAGAGCATATAATAAGATTTGCTTTTGATTCTGCCGACGACCTTCGCATTATCGGAGAAGATTTGACAAAAATAGATATCGAAAACCGAAAGGTTGACCCCGAAAAATTTATGGATTATATAAATTCAAGAATTATTGATGACGGTATATATTACCTGCTTCTTGACGAAGTGCAGAAGCTTGGCAGTTTTGAGTCCATATTAAACGGATATCTCAGAAAAAACAATCTTGACGTGTATGTAACTGGAAGCAATTCTAAATTTTTATCAAGTGATATAATTACCGAATTTGCAGGTAGGGGAGACGAAATTCATATTTTGCCACTGTCTTTTGCTGAATTTTTTAGTGCCTATGATAAAAGTCGTGACGAGGCATTTGACGAATATATCGTTTATGGTGGATTGCCTGCAGTAGCTCTCATGAAGACAGAAGAACAGAAAATTAAATATCTTGAAGCTCAAATGAAAAATTTGTATTTAAGGGATATAGTAAACCGTTATAATCTTAATTCAGACGAAGATATTGGAGAATTAGTTGATATTTTGGCATCGGGCATTTCTTCATTAACGAATCCCAAAAAAATTTCAGATACCTTCAAGACAGTAAAGAATTCAGGGATTTGTGCCACTACTGTGTCAAAATATATTTCACATTTAGAGGATGCTTTTTTAATAAGCCGTGTAAAAAGGTATGACGTTAAAGGAAGACGTTATATAGATACGCCATAT
>JAZNZV010000087.1:0-19646 GCA_045595105.1 Eubacteriales bacterium
GTTCACCTTCCCTATAAGTGTTCTCTGCTACGGCTGGGGAATACCTCTTCTTATTCCTAAAGACGGCAGGGGAATAAAGGCGACCTTAAAGTCCATATTCAATCCCCCTATGCTTGGACTGGTTTTGGGTGCCATACTTGGTCTATTGGGAGTGGGAAAATATATGCCCGACTTTCTCTCAAAGGCGCTTGACGCCGCTGCCGACTGCATGGGACCTGTGGCGATGATTTTGGCAGGCTTCGTTATAGGTGGATTTGAAATGAAAGCCCTTATAAACGATAAAAAGGTATACGTTGCAACGCTCCTTCGACTTATCGTCATACCCTCTGTCATAACTCTTTTAATGAAGCTTGTGGGGGCACCTCTTGAGTGCACGCTCTTTGCGCTCATATGCTTTGCAACACCGCTGGGGCTTAACACGGTGGTTTATCCCGCCGCTTTTGGTACCGACACCAAGCCCGGAGCTTCAATGGCGATGATTTCTCATACTCTGTCGGTCATTACCATTCCGCTGATGTATCTTATATTTATTGCTTGAATATATTTTATGAGGGAGTGTCTTTTGACACTCCTTTTATTATAGTTTTCATGGGGGTCGAAGGGGGAACACTTTTATAAAAAGTGCTCCCCCTTTAAAAACAAAAGAGGCTGAAAACAGCCTCTTTTCATTTTATCTGATTTCTGTCTTTCCACCCATGTAAGGTCTGAGTGCTTCGGGAATAGCAATGCTTCCGTCGGCACGGAGATTGTTCTCAAGGAAGGCGATGAGCATTCTGGGAGGAGCAACAACGGTGTTATTAAGAGTATGAGCAAAGTACTTCTTTCCGTCGTTTCCTGTAACTCTTATCTTGAGACGTCTTGCCTGAGCGTCGCCAAGGTTAGAGCAGCTGCCTACCTCAAAATACTTCTTCTGTCTGGGGCTCCAAGCCTCAACGTCAAGGCTCTTAACCTTCAGGTCTGCAAGGTCGCCTGAGCAACAGCCAAGGGTTCTGACAGGAATATCAAGAGTGCGGAAGAAATCAACGGTATTCTTCCAAAGAATATTGTACCACTTTTCGCTTTCTTCGGGCTTACAGATAACTATCATTTCCTGCTTTTCAAACTGGTGAATTCTGTAAACGCCACGCTCTTCGATTCCGTGTGCACCCTTTTCCTTACGGAAGCAGGGTGAGAAGCTTGTAAGCGCCTGAGGAAGCTGATCCTCAGGGATGATCTGGTCAACAAACTTACCGATCATGGAGTGCTCGCTGGTACCGATAAGGAAGAGGTCCTCGCCCTCGATCTTATACATCATGGCATCCATTTCGGCAAAGGACATAACGCCGTCAACAATATTACTTCTGATCATATAAGGAGGAATACAATAGGTAAATCCACGGTCGATCATGAAGTCACGGGCATAAGAAAGGATAGAAGAATGAAGTCTTGCAATATCACCCATGAGGTAATAGAAGCCGTTACCTGCAACTCTTCCTGCCGCCTCAAGGTCGATGCCGTTGAAGCGTGCCATGATATCGGTATGATAGGGAACTTCAAATTCGGGAACTACGGGCTCGCCGAACTTTTCTATCTCAACGTTATGGCTGTCGTCGGGTCCGATGGGAACGTCGTCGGCAATAATATTGGGAATAGTGAGCATTATCTCACGGATACGTGCTTCAATGCCCTGAAGCTTTTCCTCAAGACTTGCCGTTTCGTCTGCGGCAGACTTAACAGCTTCGTTGTTCTTTTCTATCTGCTTCTCTATTTCAGCTTTTTCTGCTTCGTTTTCACTCTTCTTCATTTTACCGAAGAGCATACCGTTCTCTTTGGACATTTTGTTACGGGTAGCCTTCAGTGCTTCGAGAGTACCTATGGTCTCACGGCGCTTGACGTCAAGGTCAATTACCTCGTCAACAAGAGGAAGCTTGTGGTCCTGAAACTTTTTCTTTATATTTTCCTTTACTGCATCAGGATTGCTTTTTAAAAAATTAATATCAATCATTTTTTTCACTCTCTTTTTTATAATGTTTATAAGAGTATATCACAATCTGTAAAAATATGCAATAAAAATGTGCACAATTTGTCACTTTTCACGCATTCACTTCTTTTTAACCTGAGAGGGAAGAAGACCGGTATACTTCTTAAAGGTTTTGGTAAAATAGGGCATATTGTCAAATCCGCACATATCAGCCACCTCACCTACGTTATAGGTTCCCTCAGCAAGAAATTTTCGAGCGGTGTCGCATCTTACCATATTTATATAAGTGACAGGGGTGTAGTGGGTTATTCTCTTAAACTCTCTTATAAAATAATACTCGCTTATACCCGATGCCAGAGCTAAGTCCTTTATGGTTATCTTTCCCGAAATATTTTCTCTTATATAAATTATGGCTGAACGAACGTTTTCAAGATTTAAGGGCTTTTTATCGGACTTCTTGGGCTGTGTCTTTATATGTGAAGAGCAAAGACCGAAAAGAAGCTTCAAAGCGGCGGCACGGACTGCAACGCCCTTATATTCTCCGCTTAGCTCATATGCCTTTATTACCTCTTTATACGTTTCGATAATATCGGCGTCATTTATGACCTCTTCAAATTTTATATTGTCGGTATCTACTCCGTTGAAAAGGCAGAAGTCACGTCCTACTATGAAAAAATAATATTCAAGACTCTCGTCACCCTCTGCTATTTTAAAGCTGTGAAGCACGTCGGAATTGATTACGAAAACCTCTCCCTCTTTGACCTCTCGGTCTGAAAAATCACAGGTAACAAAGCCGTTTCCCTTGGTAACGTAGATGATCTCGATGCTTTCGTGCCAATTGGCAGAAAGGTCGGCGGCGATATACTGCGATGCCAAGTGCTTTGCCTTATTAAAAATAAACGGGATATCCTTTGAGGACATATTATGTCTTTCATAAAGTATATTTTCCATTGCTTACTCCAAACGTTCGTTAAATTTTTAACAAAGTGGTGTGAAAGAAAAGTGCAGGCATTTCGCCTGCACTTAATCTCTTAAATTAGTTAAGCTCTGCGAAGTACTTGATTGTACGAACCATCTGGCTTGTGTAGGAGTTCTCGTTGTCGTACCAAGAAACTACCTGTACCTGATATGTGTCGTCATCAATTTTCGCTACCATTGTCTGAGTAGCATCGAAGAGAGAACCGTATGTCATACCGATAACGTCGGAAGAAACGATCTCATCTGTGTTGTAGCCGAAGGAAGCAGAAGCCTGAGCCTTCATAGCTGCGTTGATGCCTTCAACAGTAACGTCCTTGCCCTTTACTACTGCAACGAGGATTGTAGTAGAACCTGTGCAAGTGGGAACTCTCTGAGCAGAACCGATAAGCTTGCCGTTGAGCTCGGGGATAACAAGTCCGATAGCCTTAGCAGCACCTGTTGAGTTGGGAACGATGTTCTGAGCGCCTGCTCTTGCACGGCGAAGGTCACCCTTTCTGTGAGGACCGTCGAGAATCATCTGGTCGCCTGTGTATGCATGAACAGTTGTCATGATACCGCTCTGGATAGGAGCGTAGTCGTTGAGAGCCTTAGCCATAGGAGCAAGGCAGTTTGTAGTACAAGAAGCGGCAGAAATGATCTTGTCGTCCTTTGTAAGTGTGTTTTCGTTAACGCTGAATACGATGGTCTTGTGGTCTTTTCCTGCGGGAGCGGAAATAACAACCTTCTTAGCACCTGCGTTGATGTGAGCCATAGACTTTTCAGTAGATGTGTAGAAGCCTGTGCACTCGAGAACAACGTCTACGTCAAGTGCGCCCCAAGGACAGTTAGCAGCGTCCTTTTCAGCGTAGATCTTGATCTTCTTGCCGTCAACTGTGATGCTGTCATCGTCAGCTTCAACAGTATCAGCGAGAGCGTACTTACCCTGTGCTGTGTCATATTTGAGAAGATGTGCAAGCATCTTGGGGTTTGTAAGGTCGTTGATAGCTACGATTTCGTAACCCTCTGCACCAAACATCTGTCTGAACGCAAGGCGTCCGATACGGCCAAAGCCGTTAATAGCAACTTTTACTGCCATAATTTAAATCTCCTTTTATAATTTGATAAATTTTTTTATTCCAGTTACATATTATATGCCAAAAACTTCTTTTTTGCAATACTTTTTTATGACTTTGTGAAATTTTTTTCAATTTATTTAATTGTTTTCGCCGTATCGTGAACTATTTTGTTCATTTCATCAAATTTTTTCTCCATATCTGCGGCAAGAGCGAACTGACAACGGGTTCTCACAAGGTTGTGTCCTTCATAGTGGGTCTTGAAATATTTGTCTCCCGTTATGTAGTCGTCGAGAAATCTCATACCAAGCTCTATGGCGATAGTGAGAGCGCCAAGTGCCATGGTATCAAGCTCCTCATCGGTAAGTATTCCCGCAGTTTCGGAAATAAACCCTTCTGCAAAGCCTCGGTACAGGTCAAGGTCGAAGGAGACCTTGCTAAGGTCCTTTTCGTCCTCGGCGGCGGTATTAGCGGCAAAGCGAACGGCGTCACCGAAATCGTAAGCGGGAAGTCCCGGCATAACGGTGTCAAGGTCGATTACCACAAGGGGCTCTCCCGTTTCTTTATTGAAAAGAACGTTGTTTATCTTTGTATCGTTATGAGTAACTCTTGTAGGAATTTTTCCCTCTTCAAGAAGATTTGTAAGCCTTTCTGCAATTTCTCTATGGCTTCTTACAAATTCTATTTCGGGAAGAACCTCTCCCACTCTTCCATATTCGTCCTTTTCTACGTTCTTGAAAAAGCCCTCAAGTCTCTTCTTGGTGTTATGGAAGTTAGGAATGGTATCGTAAAGAAGAGAAGCATCGAAATCCGAAAGATTTTTCTGGAATTCGCCGAAAGCACGTCCCGCTTGTCTGAGCACCTCGGGGTCGGATGAGCCCTGATAGGTGAGAGCATCGAAATTATTGGAAACTCTCCAGAAATTGTCATTTGAGCCAAACCAATAGTTATGACCGTCAGCGGTATGATGATAATGAAGAGCGGGAAAAATCATAGCCGCCTTCTTGTTTTTGGCTCTGATATGCTCTGTAACAAGGTCGATGTTCTTCATGATTTCCACGGGGTCATGGAAAACGTAGGTGTTTACCTTCTGAAAAATATAGCGTTTGTCGGGATTCTTGTAAGCTACGCAGTATGTT
Organism: Eubacteriales bacterium; assembly: GCA_045595105.1. GTDB lineage: Bacteria > Bacillota > Clostridia > Oscillospirales > SIG627 > RGIG6353. The sequence continues at coordinate 5,130 of JAZNZV010000087.1, forward strand.
GTGTTAATGTTTCCGTGGGTTATGAGCTCATAGGACTCAAGCTCTCCCTCGAGTCTGAACTTTTCTCCCACCTCTGCAAGAGTTTTTAAAACATCTGCTTCCAAGGGTTTCATAAAAAGTACCTCTTTTCAGTTATTTTCAAGAATATCCGCTATTCTTATACTTGCTTTTCCGTCGCCGTATGGGTTCTGAGCAAGGCTCATTTTCTTATACTCTCCTTCATCGTCAAGGAGTGCTTTGAAGCTGTTATAAATAGTTTCTTCCTCGGTGCCCACAAGTCTGAGAGTTCCTGCCTTTATACCCTCGGGGCGCTCTGTGGTGTCTCTCATAACAAGGACGGGCTTACCGAGAGAAGGCGCTTCCTCCTGTATTCCTCCCGAGTCGGTGATTATCATATAGGAGCGTGCCATGAAGTTATGGAAATCAAGAACGTCAAGGGGCTCGATAATGTGCACTCTGTCGCAGTCGCCAAGGTATTTTGCCGCTGTTTCACGAACTACGGGGTTCATATGAATGGGATACACCGCCTTAACGTCGGGGTGGGTATCTATAATTCTTCTTATTGCCTTGAACATATTTGCCATTGGCTCGCCGAGATTTTCTCTTCGGTGTGCGGTTATGGTAATAAGTCTCGACCCCTTCGCCCAGTCAAGCTCGGGGTGACTGTAATCCTCTCTTACGGTAGTTTTAAGAGCGTCTATGGCAGTGTTTCCCGTAACGAAAATAGTTTCGGGGTTCTTGCCTTCACGGATAAGATTATCCTTTGACATTTCGGTGGGAGCAAAGTTATATTTTGCCACAATGCCCACAGCCTGTCTGTTGAACTCCTCGGGATAGGGAGAATAAATGTTATAGGTTCTCAGCCCTGCCTCAACGTGACCGATGGGAATTTGCATATAGAATGCCGCAAGAGCTGTTACAAAGGTAGTTGAAGTATCTCCGTGAACGAGTACAACGTCGGGCTTTACTTCCTCGAAAACGCTCTTTATTCCATTTAAAATACCTGTGGTAACGTCGAAAAGGGTCTGCTTTTCCTTCATTATCGAAAGGTCGTAGTCGGGAGTTACGTCAAAGGCACGCAGTACCTGGTCGAGCATCTGACGGTGCTGACCCGTAACGCAAACTACCGTTTCAATATTTTTTCTCTTTTTGAGCTCTAAAACAAGAGGACACATTTTGATTGCTTCGGGGCGTGTGCCGAAAACAAGCATTACTTTTTTCATGTTTTTTCATTTACCTCGTTGGGGTTCTTAAACGTGGGGACTATTTTATGGACAAGTGCTCTTATGTCCGCTTTATCGTCAGACATAATATTTTCAAGCTTTTCAAGGTCGAGGAAAAATACTTCTTCGTCAAGCTCTATGGGCTGTCCTATGTGAATGAGGGAATTGTCGGTGGTTTTAAGACCCTCTTCCCCCATAAGAAGCTCTTCATAAAGCTTTTCACCAGGTCTGAGTCCTGTAAATTTAATGTCTATATCGGCATAAGGCTCAAAGCCCGACAGCCTTATCATATTCTCTGCAAGGTCGAGAATCTTCACGGGGTCGCCCATATCGAGAACGAATATCTCGCCACCCTTTGCGTTTGCGCCCGCCTGCAAAACAAGAGACGCCGCCTCGGGTATCGTCATGAAGTATCTGATGATATCGGGGTGTGTAACGGTAACGGGACCGCCGTTTTCAATCTGCTTTTCAAACAAAGGTATTACGCTTCCGTTGGAGCCCAGAACGTTTCCAAAGCGCACAGCAACGTACTCGGTACGGCTTCTCTTGTTATATGTCTGGACTATCATTTCACAAATACGCTTTGTTGCGCCCATAATATTGGTGGGATTTACCGCTTTATCGGTGGAGATAAGCACAAAGCGACTGACTCCGAATTTGTCGGCGGCACGCACGGTATTGAGAGTACCGAAAACGTTATTCTTTACCGCCTCGTTAGGGCTGTCCTCCATGAGAGGAACGTGCTTATGAGCCGCCGCATGATAAACTATATCGGGACGAAGCTCATCAAAGACGCCTTCAAGCCTTTTCACGTCTCTCACCGAGCCTATAAGACAAACAAGGTCAAGGTCGGGATTTTTTCTCTTTAATTCGTTTTGTATATCGTAGGTGGAATTTTCGTAAATATCGAAAATAATCAGCCTTTTAGGACAGTGGCGTGCTATCTGTCGGCAAAGCTCACTTCCTATGGAGCCTCCCCCGCCCGTAACCATAACGGTCTTGTCCTTAACGTAGGAGAGAACTCTCTCATCGTTAAGATTTATAGGGTCTCTGCCCAAAAGGTCGGTTATTTCAACCTTTCTTATTTTAAGACCCGCTCCGGGAGTCTCAACCATTTCGTTGATTCCGGGTATTACTCTGGTAACACAGCCTGTATTTGAACAAATTTTCAAAATCTGTCTTTTTTCTTCCGGAGAAATTGAGGGTATAGCAAAGAAAATTGTTTTTATCTTGTATCTTTTGCAAAGCTTTTCAATGTCGTCTCTGTCTCCCTCTATGGGAACTCCTCTGACCGACAGTCCGTGAAGCTTTTTGTTGTCGTCAACAATTACAAGAGGGGTGCACTTGGAAAAGGAAGCTGCAGTAAATATTTCACGAAGGAGTATTTCTGCGGCGTTTCCTCCGCCTATTATCATGGTGTTGCCGTAGTCGGCTGCCGAGTCTTTGTCTAAGTTTTCTGCCTTTTCTTTTCTTGCTTGTCTTCTTGTAATTCGTCTGACAAGCATCCTCAGTGTTACAGAGGCAACGGCAGTAAATACCATTGCGGATATCCATTCAAGAGAGGTGAAAACAAATATTTTGTAGTAAAGACAAACAAGGAGCACCGAAAAAGCATAGGCCGAAAAAATCGACAAGGTAAGCCTTGCAACGTCCATAACTCCCGAGTGCTGCCATATTATTCTGTGAGAAGCGTTTATATAAGAAAATAAAGGTAAAACAACCGTACTGACTGCAAGGAACACAAGAACAGGCAAATATAGGCTAAAAGCCTCTCTTCCCCTTGACAAGAACAAAGAAAAAAAGAGAAATGCACTTGCAAAAACTACGTCTAAAAAAAGCAAAACTATTTTTTTAGTAAATGATGCTTTAAAAAATTTGTTCATAGTCAGTCTCCAAGGTTTTATATTTTTTTGCATATATACTACATATATTTATATGATAACACCCATCGGGTGTTTTGTCAAGGAAAATGAAACAAGTGTTCATTTTAAACGGGGATGTAAAAAAGTTTTTTACATCCCCTGTCTTGATTTATTGGTACAATTTTGCAAGACCGCCCTCTGCAGTCTCTCGGTATATCTTTGACATATCTCTGCCCGTTTCATACATTGTCTGTATTACAAGGTCAAAGGATATTTTTCTCGTGTCGCTTAAAAAGTTTGCAAGGTTTACTGCCTGTATGCTTCTCATGGCACCTACTGCATTTCTCTCAATACAAGGTATCTGAACAAGACCTCTTATAGGGTCGCAGGTGAGTCCCAGGTGATGCTCCATTGCAACCTCTGCGGCATATTCTATCTGCTCCAGATCCATTCCGAAAAGCTCTGCCAATGCCGCCGCTCCCATTGAGCAAGCCGAACCGATTTCCGCCTGACATCCGCATTCAGCTCCCGAAATAGAGGCGTTTGTTTTGATGAGATTTCCAAAAAGTCCGGCTGTGGCAAGGGCACGGCATATTTCTCTGTCACTGAAGCCCCTCTTTTCCTGCTGATATTTTAATACTGCAGGAAGTACTCCCGATGCTCCGCAGGTAGGTGCAGTTACCACCTCTCCCCCTGCGGCATTCTCTTCGCTTACTGCATAGGCAAAGGAGCATACCATTCGGTTTTCCCTTGTTTCAGCAGTTTCATCCATATGACGTCTTGTGAAAAGGGTCTTTGCCTTTCGGTGAACGTCAAGTCCTCCCGGCAAAATGCCGTCAGCCGACAGCCCTCTGTCGATGCTGTCCTTCATGGCACTCCACACCTTACCGAGAAAATCCCATATTTCCTTACCCTCTACCATTTCAACGTAGTCGGGTATGCTCATCTTGTTCTCTTTAAGATAGCTTAGTATTTCTCCAAAGCTCTTATGAGGATATATAGGTCTGTCTCCACCGTCACTGCTTCCCTCTGCCTCTATGGCACCGCCACCTGTACTATACACTCTCAAGCTGTCGTAGGCTTTTCCACCCTTTATAGCAAAAAAGTCCATGGTGTTGGGGTGCCTTATATCGGTGGTAAGATAGTCAAGCTCTATTTTGTGAGGATACTTTGCGAAAACGCCCTTTATTGCCTTTTCGGTTCCGTGTCCGTATCCCGTTTTGGCAAGAGAGCCGTAAAGTATGATCTTGAATTCCTCGGCGTCTGGGTGCTTGTCAAGGAAAAGTCTTGACGCACGGGCAGGAGCGATAGTGTGTGAGCTTGAAGGACCCGGACCCATTCTGTAAAGCTCTCTCAGACTCGCCATGGCAGAACGCTCTTTGTCTTCCCTGTTCTTTTCTCCCGCAAGGAGCTCGTCCAGGGGAACCTTGAATATCCCTGCCAATGCTATGCACGCTTCAAGACCGGGGCGGGAAAGACCGCATTCCCATTTTGAAACGGCTCTGTCGGTAACGCCTATAAGTGTGCCAAGCTGTTTCTGACTGAGCTTTGCTTCACGGCGAAGCTTTAAAAGCTTTGCGGAAAAATTATTGTCCATAGTAGTCCTTCTCTTTCTTTTTTATATAACACTGCTTCTTTATACGATTGTATCAGTTTTTCTTTCAACTTGCAAGGCAGGACATAAAACTTATATCAACCGTAGGTTGATTATACATCTTTTTATAAAAAATTTCAACAGCTATTGCATTTTCTTTTCATTGCGGGTAAAATATTTATATAAAGTGCAAAGGAGATAAAAAATGAAAAAAATAATTGCTGTAACTCTTATATTGCTCTCCCTTATCCTTGCTTCATGCAACAAGGATGAAGAAAAGCCTCAGGACAACGGTATAACCGTCAGCGACGTTTCGGCTTCGTCTTTTACAGCCGGCTTGTCGGGACTTGACGTTCTGTCAGAAACCATTCTTTACACTCCCGCATCGGACAACGTGCTTGATGAAGATTATTTCGACTATTATTTCGGAAACAAAGAGCTTCTTGAAAAGATAAGCGACTATGCCTTTTATACCTCAGCCACTACCTCGGTTTGTGAAGTAGGCGTTTTCAAGGTTAAGGACAGCGAAGCGAAGGAAAGCCTTCTTTCTGCCTTTGAAACAAGAAAAAATAACCTTGTTTCCACCTACGAAAACTACTCACCCGAGGACGTTGAAGTGGCAAACGCTATGATAACGGGCTCCTTCGATGACATAGTATGGTTTTCTGCCACAAGGGATAACGGCGCAGTTAAAGCAGTAATAGAAGAATGATAGATTTAAAGAGCACACCCGTGTCAAGTTTGTCGGGTGTCGGTCCCAAAACGGCAGATGCTTTATCAAAGGCGGGTATAAATACCCTCTTTGAGCTACTTTGCCATTATCCGAGAACCTACGAGGACAGAACTCCACGCTATATGGTGGAGGATGCCCCCCTTGACTCAAAGAACGCCTTTATAATGAGGATAACCACACCTCCAAGAATAGGATACACTCCCACGGGAAAGAGAATAGTGCGCTTTTCAGCCCGTCAGCGTGAAAAATCCCCTACCGTTCACATAGCCTTTTTCAATCAGACCTACCTTGCAAACACCTTCCGTCAAGGACAGGATTGGCGATTTTACGGCAAGCTTGTGAAGGGCTCTTCGGGATACTTTATGTTCTCCCCTTCCTTTGAAAATATTGACGCTGTTACCGCTGACAACATTCCCGTTTATACTCCCCCCACAGGGCTGTCCTCTTCAAAGCTTGCAAAGCTGATAAGACAGGTTTTATCCTCAATATCCCCTTATGATATAGAAGACACCCTTCCCGAAAGTGTCCTTCGTGAAGCCATGCTCATGCCCTTGGGTCAAGCTCTTTTCGAGGTGCATATTCCATCGTCGCCGTCTCTTCTTGAGATGGCGAAAAAGAGGCTGATTTTCAATGAGCTTTACGAGTTCGCTCTCGCCTCCGAAAAGCTGAGAAGAAGAGAGGACACCGAGCTTGCTCCCCCCATGGAAAGAGTAGATATGGTGCCTTTTTTCGACTCCTTCTCTTTCCCCTTTACCAACGCTCAAAAGAGAGCGGTGTCCGAAATTGCGGAGGATTTAACGGGTAAAAGAGAAAATCACCGAGTTATGCGCCGACTTTTGCAGGGAGACGTTGGCTCGGGAAAGACCGCTGTTGCTGCGGCGGCAATCTACATAGCTTTAAAAAACGATTTCAAAGCATATCTAATGGCACCCACAGAAATACTTGCCGTTCAGCACTTTGACTCCTTGTCTGAGATTTTTTCTTCCTTGGGCTACGACGTAGCACTGCTGACAGGTTCGACCTCGGTGAAGGAAAGAAGAGCCTTGAGAGAAAGGCTTGTTTCTCCAAAGCCATTGCTCGTGGTGGGAACTCACGCTCTTTTTGAGGAAGAGACCATTCCCGAAAATCTTGCTCTTGTGATTACAGACGAACAGCACCGTTTCGGAGTAAATCAAAGAGAAAAGCTTTTATCTAAGGCGAAAATAAAGAACAATCTCGTTATGTCGGCTACTCCCATTCCACGAACCCTTGCAATGTTCCTTTATGCAGGACTTGACGTGTCGGTTCTCGATGAGCTCCCCCCCGGCAGACAGGAGATATCCACACTTCTCATTCCACCCTCAAAGAAGGAGAGAATGTACTCCTTTATCGAAAAGGAGATAGAAGCGGGTCATCAGGCATACATCATCTGTCCTCTTGTGGAAGAGAACGAGGAGGAGCTTCTTGAGCGAGAATTTTCGGGAGAAAAGGGGAACACACTTTCTTCTGCTACCGAGATGGCAAAGGACCTTGAAAAGCGATTTTCCCCTCACCGTGTAGCCCTTCTGCACGGAAAGATGAAGGCAAGTGACAAAAACGACGTTATGTCGGATTTTGCAAGGGGTGACGTAAAGGTGCTTGTTTCCACCACCGTTGTAGAGGTAGGAGTAAACGTACCCAACGCCACAATTATGGCAATAGAAAACGCCGACCGCTTCGGTCTTGCTCAGCTTCATCAGCTCCGAGGTCGAATAGGTCGAGGAAAGGACAAGTCCTGGTGTATCTTCATCACCTCCACAAAGAGCCACGAGGCGCTTTCACGGCTTGATTTTATGACAAAGTGCTCGGACGGCTTTAAAATTGCCGAATTTGACCTTGAAGAGAGAGGTCCGGGTGACTTTTTCGGCTCCCGTCAGCACGGAGAGCTGTCCCTCCCTCTTGCTTCGGGAATGCGTGATACTAAACTACTGAAAACCGCACTTGACTGTGCTAAAAAATATTTAGATGAATATGGAGAAAAAAATGAAAATTTACGTTAACGGTAATTCTGACCTTATTTGTCTCATACAAGAAGTGCTCACCGAAACCGTTGCAGAATACGGCGAGGGCGGTCTGACTGTTGAACTTAAAGAAACAGACGAAGGACTTAAAATTACGTCTGACGGCAAGAACGCAACCCTTTACTATTCTGATAAGACCTCCCTTTTCAGAGGTATAGGAATACTTATTTCCTCTGAGGGTGAAGAGCTGAGCGTCTGCGAAAAAATGCGCTTTGGAAGCCTTGGAAACATGGTTGACTGCTCGAGAAACGCCGTTATAACTCTTGAAACCTACAAAGCTCTGATAAAAAAATCGGCGCTCATGGGTCACAACTGTATTATGCTTTATACAGAGGATACCTATGAAATAGAGTCAGAGCCCTATTTTGGACATCTGAGAGGAAGATATACGTCAGAAGAGCTGAAGGAAATGGACGCCTATGCTTCAAAATTCGGCATTGAGCTTATTCCGTGTATACAGACTCTTGCTCACCTTGACGCAATGTTCTTCTGGCCTGCAATGGGAAAATACCGTGATATTACAAATATTCTCAACGTTGCAAAGGAAGAGACCTATACCCTCATCGACAAGATGCTTCAAGCAATGAGCACTACCTTAAAGAGTCGCAGAATAAATATTGGTATGGACGAAGCCCATCTTCTCGGAAGAGGTAAGTATCTTGATATAGCGGGATACCACAAGCGCTCAGACATAATGAGAGACCATCTTAAAAAGGTTGTGGCTCTTTGTAAAAAGTGGGGCTATGAGCCTCTCATGTGGGACGATATGTTCTTCCGTGTTAATTCTAAGAACGGAGACGACTACTACGGAGGATTTGTTACCGAGGAGCAGGCAAGAGAAATTCCCCCCGAAGTAAATCTCGTTTATTGGGATTACTGTTGGACCGATAAGAAAATATATTCGGGAATGCTTGAAAAGCATCGTGTATTCAAAAATAACAAGGTCTCCTTTGCAGGCGGTGCTTTCTGTTGGTACGGTGGTGTAGTCCAGACTGCCTTCTCTATGAGTGCATCGAGGTCTGCCCTTCAAGCCTTGCTTGAAGAAAAAGAGGTTGAAATTGACACAGTTCTTGTTACCGAGTGGGGTGACGACGGTGGAGAAACACCTGTAACTACCACCCTACCTACTATGATTTTGTATGGTGAGGGAGCTTGGTCGGGTGATTTGTCCCTTGAAACGGTAGCGAAGAGAATAAGGATGTTTGGTGAAGAGCTTGACGGCTTTATTGCGATGGACGACCTGAACTTTACTCCCGACGTTGAAGAATTCAGAGGGAACGACATCAGATGCATACATAAATATCTCTTATATCAAGACGTTTTACAGGGTATCTGGGATTGGCACGTGCCGAAAAATCCTGCCAATCACTACCTTGAAACAACTAAGAAGATGAAGGCTTTTGCCGACAAAAATACTCCCTTATCCTATCTTTACAGAACCCTTGAAAAGCTGTCAAGTGTACTTGAAATCAAGGCTGATATGGGTATCCGTCTGAAGGATGCCTATGACAAAAAGGAAAAAAGCGAAATTGAGAAAATCGCAAACCTTGAAATTGACGAGCTTATTCTCCGTCTTCGTGAATATGGAAAGGCTTATCAGTATCAATGGAGAAAGGTAAACCGTGACTTCGGACTTGAAGCCTTTGACGTAAGACTTGGCGGTCTTATCTACCGTCTTGAGGACGTTAAAAACGTGCTCAACGCTTATCTCAGCGGTGAAAGAGAAAATATACCTGAGCTTGAACAAAAGCGTCTTCCTTATTTCCATACGTGTACCGAGCCACGCACACCAATGAACGGATACAATTGGTCTGAAACCTATACTGCTTGCAGAAGATAAAAGAAACTGCAAAAAAACTCAGTTATGAGTTTTTTTGCAGTTTCTTCTTACATTGTTATTGCTTTTATTTCTTTTTCTGCATTAAAGAGCTCAAGCATCTTTACTGCGTCTATATCTGCCTCTCCTGCAACCGATAAAACAATAGTGAAAAATCCGTCGTCACCGATAGTTATCTTACTGTCACGCACGACAATATTGTTCTGGGTGAGTACCTCCTTAAAGCGGTCGAGAGAGCTTGGAGTATTCTCAAGTCTTATAACGATATCAAAGGAATTATCGTTTGCAAGAATTTTGTCAAATCCGATGAGGAAGGTATGGAAAAGTATTTGTATAACGATGATTATAAGGGTTGCGACGATACCCGTTATGTAAAGTCCGCATCCTATTGCGAGACCTACGGCGGCGGTTGACCAGATACCTGCGGCAGTGGTCAGACCCTTGATATTGGTACCCTTGACGAATATCATACCTGCGCCAAGGAAGGAAATACCCGTTACCACGTTTGACGCAATTCTCGAGCCGTCGGCACGAATACCTTCAATGGTCTGAAGGTCAAGAAAGCCGTACTTTGAAATTATCATGAAGAGGGATGCACCGAGAGCCACTATAACGTGAGTTCTGAATCCTGCGTCCTTCTGTCTCAGCGTTCTTTCTATACCGATAGCGCCACCGCAAAGGCAGGCGATAAATATTCTGAGTAAATATACCCATTCGGGGTTTTCTAAGAAAAACTGTGTCAATATATCCTTGATTACTTCTAAGTTCAATTTTTTCTCTCCTATTCTATAAAGTAAGATGTATTGTATCATATATTTTAAAAAAATACAAGTGTTAAATCTATGTAAAATCCACTTTTTTAAAAATATTTTTCAAATGTGGAAAAAAGTACTGTTTTAAAGGGGTTTTGAGTTACTGACAAAATGTGAAAAACTCTTGAAAAAATCCGTCGTTTATGGTATAATTATAAAAATGATTATATTTATATATGTAGAAAATTTTTGAAAGGAAAAAAATATGGATTCCTTAAATGAAATATGGGCTTGCGTGCTGTCGAGGATTGCCGAAAGCGGAGAATTTTCTGAGCCCACCTACAATTTATGGTTCAGAGATATAGAGCTTACGAGACTTACTAATAACTTTGCTGTTGTAAACGTAAAGGCACAGCTTAAAAAAGATATTATTTCTTCAAGATATCTTACAACCCTTGAAAAATACCTTGAAGAGGTTATAGGCTTCAGAGTTGATATAAACCTTGAGGTCGTTGACGATAAGCCCCCTTACGATAAAGTGAATATCATAGAACCTTCTTCCTACGTTTCAGAAAATGAAAGCGAAAAGAACGTAGAGGGGGACGTGGGTGAAGGCGGAGAAATACACATGAAGTATAATCCGCAATATACCTTTGACAACTTCATTGTCGGAAATACCAATAAATTTGCCCACGCCGCTTGCCGTGCTATTGCGGCAGATAAGGACCATTTTTATAACCCTCTTTTTATTTACGGTGACTCGGGTCTTGGAAAGACGCATCTTCTTTATGCTATTACCAACGAAGTAATAAAAAGACGCAAGGACTCAAACGTGGTGTACGTCAGAGGTGAGGACTTTGCAAACGAGCTTATCAAGTCTCTCACTAAAAAGCTTCCTATGCAGTATTTCAGAGACAGATTCAGAACTGCAGACGTGCTTCTTGTTGACGATATTCAGTTCATTGCAGGTAAGCCTTCCACACAGGAAGAATTTTTCCACACCTTCAACGCTCTCTATGAGGATAAAAAGCAGATAATTTTAGCGTCCGACCGTCCTCCTAAGGAAATGTCAACTCTTGAAGACAGACTTCGCACACGCTTTGAGCAAGGACTTATAGTAGACGTTCAGCCACCGGATTACGAGCTGAGACTTGCAATTCTTAAAAACAAGGCACAAAGCCTTAACCTTAATATTTCGGACAGTATTCTCATTTACCTTGCCGATAATATCAAGAGTAATATACGTCAGCTTGAGGGAGCTGTAAAGAGACTTCGTGCCACCTCACTTCTCACCGAAAAGGAGCTTACTCTTGACACTGTAAAGGAAAGTCTGCAGGATCTGTTTTCAAATGCGGTGCCCGTTGGCATTACCATTGACTCTGTTTTTGAAAACGTTTCTAAAAAGTACAGTGTTTCGGTTGAAGATATAAAGGGCAGAAAGAGAACAAAAGAGCTTTCAAATGCAAGGCATATAACTATTTACATACTGAGAACCATAACCAATATGTCACTTTCAGATATAGGTAAATATTTTAATATGCATCACACGTCTGTTTTGTCGGCATGCTCTAAAATCACAGAGGATATAATAATAGACCCTGTGCTTGAGCACGATATAAGCACTCTTATACGTGAGATAACCGGACAGTAAATTTGTGGTTTACTCTGTGGAAAGATTTCATTTTTCCCACACTCATTCACAGCCTTAAATCGGGCTTGAATTTTCAAAGAAAATGAAAATTTTCGCTTTCCACATTTTTTCGACATCCGAAAAATGAAAAATTTAAAACTAAAAAGTGTGTTTTACAGCTTTTCCACAGTTTACACAGATACTACTACTGTTACTTAATATATAATTATATTATATTGCTTGATTTTCTTTGAAAGAAAGAAATAAAAAAATTAAAAGTGAAAAAATAAAATGATTCACAGCTTAAGGAGATAAAAATGAAAATAAAAGCAGATAAGAAAGTACTTCTTGATGCAGTGCTTCCCACACTTCCCGCACTTTCGTCAAAAGCCCTTATTCCTGCCCTTGAATGCATACATATTAAGGCTGAAAACGGAATTCTCACCGTTACGGGTTACGACCTTGCAAAGGGTGTTATAACCGAAAATTCAGTAATGATAGAAGAAGAGGGAACAGTTCTTCTCAACGCTCAGAAATTCAGCTCGATTATAAAGACTCTTCCCGACGGAATGGTCGATATTACTGTTGATAAGGATATGAAGGTAACTATCGTTTCGGGAAGAATTAAATTTGAAATAATAGGAATTCCTACCGAAGGATATCCTTCCATTCCCGAGCTTTCGGGTGACAGAAAGTTTGAGATACCAAAGGGTATACTCAAAAAGCTTTGTCAACAGCTTCTCTTCTCTGTTTCTCTCGATGATAAGAGACCTGCGCTTACAGGTGTATATTTTGAAATTGACAGCGGTAAGCTTTCAGCGGTAAGCTGTGACGGCTTCAGACTTTCTATAAGATATGAAAAGGTTAACTCTGATGAAACAATGAAGTTTATAATCCCCGGAAAGACTCTTTCCGACCTGTTAAAGCTTCTTGACGACAGCGATGACGTGATTTTAGCAGAGCTTACCAACAAGCACATAATAATGCATTTTGACAACCTTTATTTCTTCTCAAGACTTATCGAGGGCGATTACATCGATTATATGAGAACTATTCCCAAGGATTCGGAAATTGAAGTGAAGGTAAAGCTTGACGATATTATAAGAAGCTGTGAAAGAGCAGGCCTTGTGATAGATGAAAGAGTAAAGAGCCCTATAAAGATAGAGGTTGCGCCCGACGGACTTATCCTTTCATGTGACAGTGTCAACGGAAAGGTAAGAGACGAAATTAAGGCTGAGGTCAACGGAAAGCCTCTTGAGATAGGATTTAATAATAAATATCTTCTTGATGCATTGAGAGCGGCAGCCTGCAGCGGTGACGAAGAGATAGTTATGAAGCTTCGTTCTCCTCTTGTGGGAATGAGCATTACCTCTACCGAGCATGAAGAGTATTTCTATCTTGTTCTTCCCGTAAGACTTAAGGAAGAAAATGAGAATAACTGAGTTAAGGCTTAAAAATTTCAGAAATGCCGAAAACGAGACCTTGACCTTTTCCCACGATACAAACCTTATCTGGGGCAAAAATGCCGAGGGAAAAACAAACGTAATAGAAGCCATATATTATTTTGCAAATTCCAAGAGCTTCAGAACGCCAAGGGACTCAGACCTGATAAGATTCGGCGAAAATGAAGCCATTCTTACCGCTCTTTTTGAAGAGCAAGGGAAGATTTGCAGATACGATATAAAAATAAGCAAAAACGAAAAACGCTCATTTTACTACAACAATATAAAAATATCTAAAATGAGTGACTTTTTTGGAAATTTCAGAGCAGTTCTTTTTGTGCCCGAGCATCTGAGAATAGTAAAGAACGGGCCGGGTGAAAGAAGGTCTCTTGTTGATGCAGCTCTCTGTCAGTTAAAGAGGACTTATATCACCGACCTTTATAAATATTCTAAGGTGGCTTCTGAAAAAAATGCCATTTTAAAGGATTATAAGGACACGGTTGAAATAAACGCACTTCTTGACGTTTATGACGAAACCTTGATAGAGGTTGGCTCAAAGATAACGAAAACACGTCGTGAATATACGAAAATGCTCTTTGAAAGGGCGAAAAAGCATATTTACGATATGTCGGGAGATGAGCTTGAATATGACTTTAAAATTTCGGGCTTTTCTACAAACGAGGGTGAAGAAGAGTTTTACCGTCGCATTATTCCCGAAACGAGAAAAAAAGACGTGCTTTATAAATCTATGACGGCAGGCTGTCAGAGAGACGATTTTGAAATAAAGCTTAACGGCATACCGCTAAGACAGTATGGCTCTCAAGGACAGCAACGCTCGGTTGTAATAGCACTCAAGCTTGCCGAGGGAGAAATAGCCGAGGAAACGAAGAAGTCCTCTCCCATATACCTTTTTGACGATATTTTATCCGAGCTTGATGAAAAAAGAAGAGAATATATTCTAAAGAGACTTGAAGATAAGCAGGTCATTATAACCTCTTGTCTCGGCTCCGAGGAAAACATATATTCTGGTAAGAGAATTTACGTTGAAAAGGGAAAATACATTGAAGGGGAAAACTGAATATTGTCGATATTTTTATACGTAGGACATTCAAAGAGTGTCAAAGCACGGGATATAGTTGGAATATTCGATATGGATACCTCAACGGTGTCACGTGTTACTAAAAATTTTCTTTCTGCCTCTCAAAAACGGGGAGAGGTTGAAAATACAACCACAGAAATACCAAAATCTTTTATAGTAACCTGTAAAAGAAAAGAAAGGAAGCCTAAAACTGTAATTTCACAGCTTGCTGTCGCAACACTCAGTGAAAGGCTTAAAAGGAAAATATAGTGAATAACGAAAATGAAATGAACGTAACGCAGGAATATGGTGCCGAACAAATTCAGG
>JAZNZV010000088.1:0-2869 GCA_045595105.1 Eubacteriales bacterium
CTGTCTCCCACAATTCGCTCAGAGGGAGTAAAGCCCTGTCTTTCGGCGTTGGTAGACTCGCAAAAGAGTGCCAGCACGCCCTTTTTACCAAGCTCACCGAAACGGGTGAGGTCGGTCATTTCTCCGTCGATGGGAGTGACGTCAATCTTAAAGTCTCCGCTGAATATAACCGTTCCAACGGGTGTGCCGATGGCGTATGCCACGCTGTCGGCAATGGAGTGATTAACTCTTATTGCTTCAAGGGAGAAGGCTCCCACCTTCGTCACACTGCCCGCCTTTATGCAGTTGAGCTGTGCTATCTTTTCAAGGTGGTGCTCTTCAAGCTTATTCTGAAGTATTCCAAGGGTAAGTCTCGTTGCGTAGATGGGAACGTTTATGGTTCTGAGCAGATACGGTATCGCTCCGATGTGGTCCTCGTGTCCGTGGGTCAGAAATATTGCCCGAATTTTTTCGCAGTTCTTTTCAAGATAGGTAACGTCGGGTATAACAAGGTCTATTCCCAGCATGTCGTCGTCGGGGAAGCCAAGTCCGCAGTCAATAATGATAATATCGTCACCGTATTCAACAACGGTGAGATTTTTACCTACCTCGCCTATACCCCCAAGGGGTATAACCTTCAGCTTTTGTTTTTTTGTTTTCGCCATTTTGGTCCTTTCACGCAGGGCTTAAAGGTCAGCGTCCTCTATGGACAGCTGTGTGTTTCCTGCCCCGCTTTCATTGTAGGTACAGCCTAAATGGTCGTATGCCGCCTTCGTGACACACCTTCCCCTTGGTGTGCGTGCGAGAAAGCCGATTTGCATAAGATAAGGCTCGTACACGTCTTCGATGGTTACGGTCTCCTCCCCGATAACTGCCCCGAGAGTCTCAAGGCCTACGGGTCCGCCGTTAAATGTTTTGATAATGGACACAAGCATCCTTCTGTCGGTGTTGTCAAGTCCGAGAGCGTCGATTTCAAGCATATTCAGGGACTTGTCTGCAGTTTTTTTGTCGATGATGCCCTCTCCTCTTACCTGTGCCCAGTCACGCACACGCTTTAGTAGGCGGTTGGCTATTCTCGGAGTGCCACGGCTTCGCCTTGCAATCTCCAGCGCTCCCTCCTCTGTTGTGGGAATGCCGAGAATGGATGCACTTCTCTCAACTATCCTCTGAAGCTCCTTGTCGGTGTAAAGCTCAAGGCGGTGTATTACGCCGAAACGGTCTCTGAGAGGTGCTGAGAGCTGACCTGCACGGGTGGTTGCTCCGATAAGGGTAAAGTGCTCGAGGGGTATTCTTATACTTCTTGCAGCAGGACCCGAGCCGATGATGATATCAAGGGCATAGTCCTCCATTGCGGGATAAAGTATTTCTTCAATATTGCGGTTGAGCCGGTGTATCTCGTCTATAAAGAGCACGTCGCCCTTCTGAAGATTTGACAAAAGTGCGGCAAGGTCGCCCTGCTTTTCAATGGCGGGACCCGACGTGATGCGAAGATTTACTCCCATCTCGTTTGCAATTATTGCAGAAAGTGTGGTCTTACCAAGACCGGGAGGGCCATAGAGCAAAATATGGTCAAGAGATTCGTCACGCATTTTTGCCGCCTCAATGGAGATTTTGAGGCTTTCCTTCGCTTTTTCCTGCCCTATGTATTCTTCAAGCGTTTCGGGACGAAGAGAGTTTTCCGAGTCGGTTCTGTCGGTATCCTCTTCGGTCTCGGCTGTGGTTATAAGTCTGTAATCCTCGCCGAAATCCTCAGCGCTGAAATTATAATCGTTTTTCATAAATTCCTAATTTCTCATTCCTAATTCCTAATTTTTAGTAAGCCTTTTTAAGGCGTGGCGTATAAGCTCCTCTACGGGAAGCGTATCACTTCCTTCAAAGCTGAGTGCCTTCATGCCCTCGCTTCTCGAGTAGCCCAGTGCCTCAAGTGACATGAGAGCGTCCTTGATGGCAGACGTTTGAGTGGGAGCCTTGGCTGACGTCGGGGTGACGGTATAATCGTCACGTCCCAGCTTATCTCTCAGCTCGAGTATTATCTTCTGTGCAGTTCTCAGTCCTATTCCCTGAGCAGATGATATGGCTTTAGCGTCATCGGATACTACCGCCACCGTAAAGGCATCGGGGGTGAGCACCGAAAGGATTGCCATAGCCGCCTTGGGTCCTACTCCCGATATGGAGATAAGAAGCTCGAATATCTTCTTTTCTTCAAGGGAATAAAAGCCGTAAAGCTCCTCGGCGTCCTCCTTTACGTGGTAGTGGGTGTAAAGAAGAACGTTGTCGGGTGAAGCCCCTTGAAGTCTGCCGGCAGTCTTATCACTGACGGTAAGCTCGTATCCTATTCCGTTGTTGTCTATAACGGCAAAGCCACGTGATACAAGAACAAGCTTGCCCGAGATATAGTAATACATACGTTAATTTCCACCTGTTTTTTTAGAATATTTCAGAGTGTTCAGCCCTCTTATCTTAGAGCTTCTTGTGTGCCCGTGGCAGATAGCAAGTGCCAAGGCATCGGCGGCATCGTCGGGCTTCGGTACACTGTCAAGGTGTAAGAATACCCTCGTCATCTCCATGACCTGCTTCTTTTCCGCTCTTCCGTAGCCTACCATAGCTTGCTTGACCTGAAGGGGAGTGTATTCAAAAAGGGGAATGCTATGCTCCTCGGCTGTGAAGAGAATGGTTCCTCTTGCCTGAGCTACGTTGATAGCGGTCTTCTGGTTGTTGTTGAAGAATAATTCTTCTATGGATATTTCGTCGGGGGTAAAACGCTTTATAATATCGGAAAGCGCCAAATGTATAAGAAAAAGCCGTCTTTCCACTCTCATTCCCGATGGAGTGGTAACGGTACCGCAGTCTATGTATCTGAAAGAGCCTTTTTCGTATTTAACCACACCCC
>JAZNZV010000089.1:0-4660 GCA_045595105.1 Eubacteriales bacterium
AAGCACATAGCTATCGGCACCGAGTATGCAGGCACCGACGAGGACGGAAACTTCGTCTACTACACCGAAGAGGAGAAGAAGGAGAAGCGTGAGATTATCGACTCCATAACAGATGCTCTTGCAAAGGGGGAGGACTTTGACAAGTTTTACTCACTCAGCGAGGACAAGAGCAGTGAGACCTACCCCGACGGCTACACTATAACAAAGGGGGTTCTCGACACAAGCATGCAGGGCTACGAAAACGTTGCGTTCTCACTTGAAGAAGGAGAATGGGACACCTTCGAGCTTGAGGGCACAAGTGTTTATATCATCAAGCGTGTACCTCTCCTTGAGTCCGACTTCATGAACTGTGCAAACAGTATTCTCAATACCCTTGTGCAGGTAGATATGGCAGAGACCGTTATTGAAAACTACGATAATTTCATAATGAATCAGGATATTATCGATAACTACAATATGGCAATGGTGCCTGTTGTTTCCTAAAGGAGAAAAACGATGAAAAAAGTTATTTTAGCACTTCTTCTCATTTTCACACTTACCTCTTGCGCCTCAAAAGATGATGCATGGACGCTGTCCTGTGGCGATACCAAGCTCAATTCGGGCTCCTTCTACGCTCAGGCAGTAACCTATAAAAACGATTTTCTTCAAGGCTACCTTGGAATTACCGAGGATAACGAGGCGATATGGACTCAGGACGCACCCTCGGGAAACGGTGAGACCGTGGGAGAGGCTGTCATGAAAATGGTGGTGGAGGATATGACTCAGTTCGTATGGGTAGTTGAATACGCCAAGGACAACGGTGCTGTAATCACCGACGAGGAAAAAGCCACTCTTGAAAAGGACTATGAAGAGATGAAGGCAGGCTTTGCCGACAACGACGCTTTCCTTGACTATATCGGGAAGTTAGGCGTTACCGAAGAGGAGCTTAAAAAGCATCTCGACGAGACCCTTTACTACGACAAGGGCTTTGAAATGCTCACGAAAGAGGGTGGACTCTATGAGCTTCATGAAGAGGACTTAATGGAGTACTACAAAAATAATTTCGTTACCGTCAAGCACATATTCTTCAACGACGTTTCAAGCGTGAACGAGGAGGGAAACACTCTGACTCTCACCGAGGAAGGCAAGGCTGAAAAGCTTGAAAAGGCGAAGAAGGTTATAGCCGACCTTGATGCGGGTATTCCCTTTGAAACACTCTATATGCTCAGCGAGGACGGTGCTTCTACCTCCTTCCCCGACGGTATGACCTTTGCAGAGGGCTTTACCTCTGACCCTTCCTATGAAGAGGCGGTAATGACTCTTGACGAGAGTGAGTATAAGCTTATAACTCCCGACAACGGCGGTATCTACGTAGTTAAGAGAATGCCCGTTGACGAGAGTGCTCTTGAGGAATACTACGATTACGTTTACAGCGCAGTATGTCAAGAGATAACCGAGAAGATATACGCTGAACGCAAGGGCGACGTTGAAGTAAACTACGACCTTATAAATACCTTTGATATTAAGACCATGCCCGTTTTGGGTTAATAGAAATGCACTCGGATTATACCGAGTGCATTTCTTCTCTTTCTATTTCTTCTTTTACCTTTTTTCTGTACTCCGAGGGGGTCATTCCCACCACCTTGGTAAAAAGCTTGCTGAAGTAGTATATATCGTTTATCCCAACTGCCGTTGCTACCGCCTTGAAGTGTATTCCCGATTTTATGAGGGCTTTTGCCTTGTTTATTCTTATATCAGTAAGATATTTTATAGGGGATACCCCCATCTCTTTTACAAATATCTTGTAAAAATAGCTCTTCTCGATGCCTGCCGCCTCGGCTATACTGTCCACCGAGATAGGGGTGTCGAGGTTATATTCCATATAAGCGATGCCACGGTTTATATAGTTCTTCTTCTGGTCGGCTTTTTCAAGGGACTTGTCATTTTCTATATATGAAAGTATCTCTAAAAGAAAGGCAGTAAGTCTCCATTCAGAGGGATTTTCGGTTTCAATTCCGTAGTTAAGGCATTTGTATACCGCATTGACAAGTGAATTGGAGTTAACGTGGATTACAGGCGCTTGATGTGTTATACCTATGGTATCATAAATTTTTCCTGCCTCTGTTCCAACGAAATTTATAAAGCACATATTTGTTCTTGTGCCATTGGTATAATACTTTATGACCTCACCTGGGTAGATGCAGAATATATCTCCCTCGGTATAGTGAAAGGTGCCCTCGGGCGTTTCGAGATACCCTTGACCGTTTATGATATAATGTATGATATACTCGTCACGAACTGTCGGACCGTGGGAAAAGTCTTTAGCAAAAAGTCCTCCTCCGCAAGCGTGAAGAGAGAGGGGCGCGTTTCTGTCACAGCGTGGATTGACAAAGGTTCCTGCATAAACCATAAAATCACCTCAACTCATTCTACCACACAAAAAAGTAAAATGCAATAAAATTACAAAAAAATGACTACTATATTACATTGTAAAAACAGGCTCAAATGTTAAAATGTAACTGTAATAATACAAAAGAGAGGTAAATGTATGTACGTTCACAGACTCGGCTCAAGGCTTTTAACAGACAAAGAGAGAATTGAAGATTTCTTCAGATACATAGAGGAGTACCCAAATAGCTGTCAGGAGGTATGGCTTTCAAGCTGTTACGGCTTCCCGAAAATGGAAAAGCACGAGAAGATGGCACAGGAATTTTCCACCCTTGCAAAGCGTTTCAGAGATAAGGGAATAAAGGTGTCTCTTCAGATATCCAACACCCTCGGTCACGGCCCCTCGGGACTTTCCAACGATAATACGGGTCTTTTTGAAAACGAGGACAATATGATAGTTGACGAAAAGGGCGAGAGAAGTAACTGTATCCTTTGCTCTACCTCTCCCGAAATGCTCGACTACTTAAAAGAAGAGGTAAGAGTTTATCTTGAAGCATTCCGTCCCGACGGAGTATGGGTTGACGACGACCTCAGACTTGATATTCCTCACACTTGCTACTGCGACAGATGTATGAAGCTCTTCAATGAGCAAAACGGCACTCACTTTACAAGAGAATATATTGTAAACAATATGCACATCGACAAGACTGTGCGTGATATGTGGGTCAGCTTCAACGCATGGCGTATGGGTAACGTTGCAAGAGCAGTTGGTGAGACTATACACAAATATTCTCCCGAAACCTATCCTGCACTTCAGAACGGTGCTCACGGATTTTTCAAGGGAAATTGGCAGAAGGCTGTCTACGACGCATATTACGAGACCACAGGCAACGAGGGTCACTTCAGACCGGGCGGAGGAGCCTACGACGACCTTGACCCCAATAACTTCTTCTTGAAGGCTAACTATTTTGCGCAGCAAACCCGCCAGCTTCCCGAAAGTGTCAAGGATATCTGCCCCGAGATAGAAAACCTTCCCGACGTAGTTTACGGAAAGTCAATTGCGGGACAGACCTTCGAGACCGCCTACTACTTTGCAGCGGCTGGTGCTACCACCATGAGCTACGCTACTATGATGAGAGTATATGAGCCTATGTCGTGGCTCAGCTTACAGCTTCGTGATATGTCGAAGAACTACCATTACTTCAAGAGAATGGCAGAGGTAAACAAGAGAACGGGCTTCGGCGGTGTTGAGCTTTATATGCCCGATACACCATGGAAGGTTCTTGACTCCAAGGAGCCCTTCGACTGGGAGCCTCACAGAATAACAGAGGGCACCGAGTTTATTCACTGTGCTATCCCCGTATCTCTTCATAAAAACCACCGAGGCGCAGGTATCCTCCACGGCGCTCACGCTGAGGGGATGACCGACGAAGAGCTTGAAAAGCTCCTTTCGGAAAACGTATTCTGCGACGGAAGAGCCGCCGAGATAATGTGTCAGCGGGGCTTTGGCAAGGACCTTGGAATTACAATCGAAAAGCGTGACATGAGACAGTTTACCGCCACCTACAATAAGGAGCATCCCGCATGACAGGGACTTTACAGCAACAACTGGTCTATGAATTTCTTCGGCTCGTGGCATTACGTTGTGACGGGTGGAGACTTTGAAACCGTCACCGAGTACAAGGGAGTCAGAGATTCGTCGCTTGACGGCGGTGCCTCCGACGTTGTGGTAACTACCTCTAAGGGGGGTAAGTGGTATATCGCAGCATACAGCCCTTGGACTTGGCAGAGTGTTCTCAGCTTCGATAAGAGAAATCAGTATATGAACGCTCTTGAATATATCGGAGCAAAGACCGACGCTGTGCTCCTTGACAGAATACCTGCAAGGGTGTTCCCGAGAATAGACAGTGAGGGCAAGACTGTTGCAGTTTCCCTTGTCAACACAACGGTAGGAGAGTCTGATGAATTACATCTTCTCATAAAAGAGCCTGCAGGGGACAAGTTCTCCTTCTGTCAGATAAACGGCGAGTTCGTAGAGCTCAAGGCAGAAAAGACCGACAAGGGCACTTTAGTAACACTTCCCTCAATAAGACCTTGGGGCGTTGCAACAGTATTTGTGGATTAATGGAACTTTTTTCTCATTTTTCCGTCTAAGTGACAAAAGGAGGGAGAAGATGAAAAGATTACTGTTAATACTTGTAGCACTTCTCGTTTTTACGGGCTGTGAAAAAGAAAAAATTGCATCGGAAGACCCAAAGGTACCCATCGAGGAGAAGTATTCTGACGTCTGGAC
>JAZNZV010000090.1:0-3460 GCA_045595105.1 Eubacteriales bacterium
CCTCAATTACTCCGATAAGGCTTTTTACAAATGAGCCGTGAATACATTTATTTTTTATGCAATTTATATGCCTTCCCCCGGTACATTTTTCGCAGGGTACGTTTTTATCAAAATTGTAAAGAAGGTGATTGGGGCATATCATCTGATAATCGTGCACCGTCTGAACAAGAGGAATTCCCCGCTTTTTTATGCCGTAAATTATGGAAGGGGTAAGCTGAAAGTTTATATTGTTCATATGGACGATATCGGGCTTGAAGTGGTCTATCACCTGCATTATCTTCTTCTTCGCCTCAAGGGAATAGATTATTTTAAAGGGGTAGAGAAATCTCGCAAGTCCCTTTGAGTGAAAGTCCATGTTCTGAGTATACAGCCCCTTGGAGTTTCCCACAGTGTTTTGTTCATCGTACATTCCAAAGAACTCAACCTCGTGACCTGCCCTCTTCAGATGCTCTGCAAGGTAGAGCATATAGCTTTCGCTTCCCCCACGAGGATAGAGGAATTTATTTACCATTAAAATTTTCATAGAAGTGTCTCTCTTTCCTCTTTTTTGTTTTTCCTGTTCACCGACCCGAAAATTTTCATCTCGTTTTGGCTGACGTTTTCCTCATAGGAGTTTCCCATCATAAGTATGGCAAGCACCCCTGTAAGGAGAGGATAGTTCATGGTGTTGTCGGTGGTAGATACGATTATAAGGTAAAGGGTGAGCATCAAGGTGACGATAGCATTGTCCACCTTTCCCTTTCGTCCGAAATACCATACTCTGACAAGTGTCATGGACACAAGCCAGATGATGTAACCCCAAAAGCCTAAGTCTATGAAGTGCTGAAGGAAATCGTTGTGAACCGATGCAACGCCCACCTGCATGAACGTATTGAGCTGATAGGTCAAAAAGCCTATTCCGTTGCCGAGAAATCCCGGATTGAATTCATAGAACTTGTCTACCGCATTGTAAATCTCCACACGTCCGCTTGTGTTTATACCCGCCTTTTCAAGGAGCTCAAAGGCATCGAGCTTGATAAGGGCGATATACCCGATGAGCAAAAGGACTACCACAAGTGAGACGAAGGTAGTAAGCCTTATTGCGGTCTTTTTGTTGAAGCGTGCAATAAATTTAATGAGATAGCCAACGACAAGGGCTATAAGGATAGCAATCATGGCAATTCTCTTAAACGCCGACAAGAAGCAGAAGAGAGTGAGAAAAAGCAATATGAAATATACAATACTCTTCTTTGGCTTATAGAGCATATAAATGAGGTAGGCTCCGAGACAGAAGGCAAGCTCGTGGATTTCAGCCTGAACGATAACGTCTCCCGTCACTCCTGCAAAGGTAGTGACCAGCGTTACGAATTCCGAAAGGTAGACGCCAAGTCCGTTTTGTGCAATGACTGTAAGTATCATTAAGATATTTGCAGTTAAAATCGCTATAAGGTTATACCAAATGCCCTTATTTCCGAAAACGTAGAGAAGGGCACCTGCCCCCAAGGCAAAGGAGAGCATATTGGCATATATAAAGGAGCTTGAAAGTCCTCTCGAAATGACACCCACGTCAACCGTCCCCATGAACCATATAAACAGCGAGACCACCGTTGTAACAATGAGAGGAGCGCTGTAAACAAGGGCATCGCAAAAGGAGGTAACTCCTCTTGGGATATCGGGCTTATACAAAAACATCAGGGTAGCGCTTCCGAAGAGAAGGAGGGCAAAGGCGTGACGGTAGGTAACGTGAAGCCCTACGTCGATATACTCGTTGAGAAAATAATACATCATGACGGCTACAACCATAAAATAGAATGCCCGAGCCTTTTCAAGAAGCTTATTCTCCACGCCCTTGTCCTCCCTTCACTTAGTTTTTCTCTCTTATATCCGAGGTGTAATTCTTTTTGTTTTCTATTGCTTCGGAAAGAAGCTTTCTTGCCGTCTTGTTTTCCTTAAAGGTTTCGGCAATACCTATCTTATATTCAATGACAACCTCTCTGTGCTCTTCTCTTTCGTCAAGTCTTAATTTAAAGAGTCTCATTATATCTTCAACGGTGATATAATCGGAGTTTTCGGTCATCATAACGAAGCTTCCGTTGCCGTTATATATAAACTCTGTGCTCGTCTTTCCGAAGTTGTCCTTCAGGTAGCGGGTGAACAGCTTTATAATATCGTCACCCGTTTCTCTTGAATACTCGGTGTTGATGTGAGACAGGTTAGCTATATCAACAAGGCAGTAGACAACGCCGTTATCAAGAAGCTTTTTATCCTTGGACTTCAGATACTTATCAAGATAGGCTCTGTTATTCAGCTCTGTAAGATGGTCGGTATAGAAAATATAGTTTACTATATCTCCCGTTCTTCCAAGTACTATTGCACCGCCACAGCAGACAACCATAAGGAACACGAAGGCAATCGCCGTATAAAGGGTCACGTTTACGCTTTCTCTGATAGAAGCCGACGACAGCACGGAAATATAGCTTGCGCCAAGGTACTTGTTGTATTCGTCGTTGGTCTTCATGGTGGTGTCGTAAAGAACACTCAGCTCACGAAGAAGGGTATCTATTCCACGTTCAACCTCTTCTCTCACTGCCCCATATTCGGCATCGCAAAGCTGGGTGCAGGTCAAGGGGGAGGTGGCACATGTGTCAGAGCAATTTCCCGTACAGCTCGTAAAGGTGTCAAGCACGTAGTTACAGTATGCCGAGTCGATAATGGCGTGCTCCTTTGTTTCGTTGCGGTCTCTCCAGCTGTAAATGAGCTCGTCGTAGGTCACCGTCTGGTCACCGAAGTAGTCCTGAACGTCTCTTTCGTGAAGGTTGTCGAGAATGTACTCATAGCTGATATTGGTGTTTCCCGACTCTCTCATCTTAGTGACGTAAGCGTCGATTACCGTCACGATATCCTCAATGAGACTCTCGTCCTTTTCGTTTGATATGTTGTTGTTATCTATTCTTGTGGTGTAGTCCGAAACAAGGACGGACTTATTCTTTGTTATCTGATATTTATATATCTTTGAGAAAAGTGATGAAACGTTTACCTGTCTTAAATAGTTGAAATCGTCTGCAAGCTCTGCAAAGGACACTCCCGTTTCGGTGGACCTGTAATAGTTGTTTTGGTCTATTCTCTGATACAGAGTGGCAAGAGTGTTGTCGATGCTTGTATCAATGAGCTCCAGCATTTCGATGAAATCATAATCGTTTTTATTAAGATTTTCGATAGTGTTGTTTGCAGGGGCAACGTTTACGTACTTCTGGCTGAACTGTTCAAAATAAACGTCGAGTATCTCGTCAAGAACAGTTCTTGCAAAATCGGGACCCTCACCGCTTGTTGCGGCAAAGGAAACGATAAAGGTGCTGGGCTTATATACGTACTCCTCACCCTCCTCAAGCTTTGCGTCCTTTTGAGCTACCTTGTCGGCATCCTCGATGGGCGTTATATCTATCCTGGATATAAGGCTGTCTACCGAATAAATTCCCGTAAG
>JAZNZV010000091.1:0-13643 GCA_045595105.1 Eubacteriales bacterium
AAAAAGGAGGTTATTTTATGAGATTTGGATGTTTGACTTTAGTTCTTTTGGTGCTTGTTTTGTTGTTAATATCGTGTGCTAAAGAAATTCCGGACTTTATAGAAACAGACGTTAAGCCCCCTGTTATTGATAAAGTCACAGGCGAAGAAGAGAAGGAAGAAAAAGAAGAAATTCAATTTACAGAGAAATTTGAATACAACGTAACCTCAAGCTCGATAGAAGAAGCGGACCGACTTTCACACAAGGATAAGGCAAAAGAGTTTATGTCTGCAATTCACCTTGGGGACAGAGAAGTTCTTGAAATATACATGCAGGGTGACACTATTGACGAGCTATTAAAAATAAAGGCAGACTTTATAATAACGGGTGAAAAAAACTTCGTCGAATACTATGACGAGTCTTTAAGAAATATGGTAGCGGTAGAAAATGACGACAAGGAAGGTCACGAAAAGTACAAAGATAAAACTCCCTTCGACTGTTATCTTGCCGAAATTCTTATGTCGGTAAGCGAAAGTGAAAGTGAAGTCTTCCCTATCGGTGTTTATGAGTACACCATAAAAATAACAGACTCTGGCACAATCTTTGTAGACTACTTTGGTCCTACCGAAAGATATGAAATCTTTGAAGGCAGTGAAATTCCCGAGAAATCTCACATCGCTCTTTTTGCCAATTATAAATTCATTGAGAATTTCCTAAGGTACAACTGGACGGCTTCTGACAGTGAGCTACTCGACCCAATAGCTAACTTCGACAGCCTTTTGCACATAACGGTTCATACTCTTATGGCACAAAACGAAGATTTTATATTCACCACCACACTTGACGGGTTCAAGGAATATATTTCTTTACGATTTGGATATACCGATGAGGGAACTCTTGATAAATTTGCAAATACTCTTCTGAAAAAATCTTACATCGCCCAAAATGATGACGGAAGCTACTCGGGCTCTTGTGCACACGGATATTCAACATTAATGTACGATTTAACGAACATTAGACGGATTGACAATCTTCACGTTTATTCTTATACGTTCTATGCCGACAGCGGACATACCATACCTGTAAAGGAAATGCAGTTTACCTTTGAAGAAAACAAAGACAGCGACGTTATGACGTTAAGGCATATCAAAACGGCTAAGCTGAATAATTTAAACATAGCATTAATATCGCCGTAAGAATATAAGGAGCGACACTATGAAAAAACTACTACTTGTCATTTTAACAGCCCTTTTACTAACTTCCTGCAAAGAAGCGCCTATCGAAGCCACAGACGAAAAGATTGATACTC
This sequence comes from Eubacteriales bacterium, assembly GCA_045595105.1. GTDB lineage: Bacteria > Bacillota > Clostridia > Oscillospirales > SIG627 > RGIG6353. Next base: position 1,289 of record JAZNZV010000091.1, read on the forward strand.
CCAAAAATGATGAGGTTATAAGGAAAGAAATACAAGAACAAGAGAAAATAAATGAGACTCCTGTTAATGTACAACCCCCTACGGTTGATGAAGAAGCCGAAAGAAAACGAGCTTTATATGAAGAAATAGAGAAAATGTCACTTGACGAAAGGGCGAATGATTTCATTAATTCCTTGAACTCAGGAAACCTTGAAAGAATTGACGGCTATATTCAGTCATTATCTACAGGGGAATTTGCTAAGGCTAAATTTGATGCAAAAATAATAAACGTGAAAGAGAAAAGTGACATTTCTTACGTAGAGTATCAAGCTGACGTAAGTGTAACAATTACCGAAAGCGAAACTAATGCTTTTGAAAATGGTACCCACACTTATTCGCTTATGCTAAGAAGCTTTCCCGACCCCGGATTTGTGGTATTTTTCGGTCCTTCGGAAGACGTTGCTATCAGAGCACGGAAGTACGTTCCCACAAAAGATAATACCAAGCTTTTTAACGCATATGAGGCAGTTATGCAGCTGTTTACATATGTGTCGGCTGAGCCTACTGCAGAAAAGCTCAACGAAACAAAACCTTTTAATATAGGTCATGCCGTTGTCCACGCCATAAACGACAATTACGTTGGTGCAATAGAGCTCACAAAAGAAGAATTTAAAAAATATACCCGAGACATATATGGAATAGAAAGTGAAGAAAGGCTTTCAGAGATTGCCGAGTGGCTCGACTTCAAATATAAACAAGAAAATGGAATTTACTATATCGACTGTGCTCACTGTCATCACTCTACCCTCCAGCTTTTTAACGGAATGGAAGAAACAGATAATGGTATGAAGCTCACCTTTTCGCTTTATTCCGACTCAGCGTACGTTGTGAAGTGCTCAACACTTACCGTTACCTTTGAAAATAACACCGATAGCGACTATATGAGATTGGTTGATATTAATCTTGAAAAGCACGTTGATTATCCCGTTTATACATTTTCTGCATAAGTGCAACCCCGCAGACTTTTGTCTGCGGGGTTGTTTTTGTTTTCAAGGGAGTTTGAGGGAATGCTTTTTCAAAAAGCATTCCCTCATATTAAATTACTCTTCTGTTTTTTCTACTTCTTCAAGGGCGTCCTTGCGGGAGAGGTTAATTCTTCCCTTATCGTCGATTTCGATAAGCTTAACCTTGATTACGTCGCCAACGTTTACTACGTCTTCAACCTTTTCTACTCTCTTACGGTCAAGCTTGGAGATGTGAACAAGTCCTTCCTTGCCGGGTGCAAACTCAACGAATGCGCCAAATGTCATAAGTCTTGTAACTGTACCTGTGTATACTGTTCCTACAACAGGGTCAAGAGCAATTGCGTTTATCATGTCGAGAGCCTTATAAGCTGCTTCCTTTTCAACGGCTGCGATAAAGATGCTTCCGTCGTCCTCGATATCAACCTTAGCGCCTGTATCGGCACAAATCTTCTGAATAACCTTACCGCCCTTACCGATTACTTCACTAATCTTTTCGGGGTCGATCTTGGTAGTAATCATCTTAGGAGCCCATCTTGACACGTCTTCGTGAGGTGCGGGGATAGCCTTGAGGATTACTTCGTCGATGATATGATTTCTTGCAACGTGAGTTGTTTCAAGAGCGTTCTTGATGATCTCGGGTGTAAGACCGTCAATCTTAAGGTCCATCTGAATAGCGGTGATGCCTTCCTTGGTACCTGCTACCTTAAAGTCCATATCACCGAAGAAGTCTTCAAGACCCTGAATGTCTATCATAGTCATCCATCTGTCGTCCTCTGTGATAAGACCGCAGGAGATACCTGCAACGGGCGCCTTAATGGGAACACCTGCATCCATAAGTGCAAGGGTTGAACCACAGATAGAAGCCTGAGAGGTAGAACCGTTAGAGGAAACAACCTCGGATACAAGTCTGATTGCGTAGGGGAATTCTTCAACTGAAGGAACAACGGGCTCAAGAGCACGTTCAGCAAGTGCGCCGTGACCTATCTCACGTCTGCCGGGACCTCTTGAAGCCTTAGCCTCACCCACAGAGTAAGCGGGCATGTTGTAGTGGTGTATATATCTCTTGAACTCTTCGTCGTCAATTCCGTCAAGCATCTGCTGGTCGGAAACGGAGCCGAGAGTGGCAACGGTAAGAACCTGAGTCTGTCCTCTTGTGAACATACCCGAGCCGTGAGTTCTCTGAAGAAGTCCTACTTCTGCAGCGAGAGGTCTCATCTGGTCCATTCTTCTTCCGTCTACACGCTTCTGCTCGTCGAGGAGCCAACGTCTTACAACGTACTTCTGAAGCTTATACATACACTCATTTATCTGAGCGGTGGTTTCGTCATCCATTTCGGGATAGATTTCGCCGAAGTGCTCGAACACGTCAGCATATACAACCTGAAGTCTGTCATCACGTACAGTCTTGTCGTCTGTATCAAGGGCAGCCTGTACTGCTTCCATAGCGTAAGCCTTAACAGCCTCGAAGAGGTCGTGGTCAACCTCGCAAGAGGGATATTCGAACTTGGGCTTACCGATCTCGGCAACGATGGAGTTGATGAACTCAACTATCTCACAGTTAACCTTGTGAGCCGCCATGATAGCGTCGAACATATCCTTGTCGCTAACTTCCTTAGCGCCTACTTCGATCATTACGACCTTCTTAGCGGAGGATGCAACTGTAAGCTCGAGAAGGCTTCTCTCACGCTGAGCCTTGGTGGGGTTCATAACGAACTCGCCGTCAACAAGTCCTACGAAGGTACCTGCGATAGGTCCGTTCCAGGGAATATCAGAGATAGAAAGGGCGATAGACGCACCGATCATAGCAGTGATTTCGGGTGAGCAATCGGGGTCAACCGACATAACGGTGAGTGAGAGACAAACGTCGTTTCTCAAATCCTTGGGAAAGAGAGGACGAACGGGTCTGTCGATAACACGGGAGGTAAGGATAGCCTTTTCTGTGGGTCTTCCCTCTCTCTTTAAAAATGAGCCGGGAATCTTACCTACTGAGTAAAGTCTTTCTTCGAAGTCTACTGACAGAGGAAGAAAGTCGATGCCGTCACGGGGCTTTGCAGAAGCGGGTGCAGTTGCAAGAATGGTGGTGTCACCGTATCTTACAAGAGCGGAGCCGTTTGCAAGCTGTGCAATTTTGCCTGTTTCTACAACAAGGGGTCTGCCTGCGATTTCGCAGCTGAATGTTTTGTAATTCTCAAACATTTCTTTTTTCCTTTCTTTATCAAGGCACTCTCGGCACAGATTAGCATAAAATAAAAAGTCGAATAAATTCGGCACTTTATTTCGTGCTAATCGGATATTGCACCGAGGTGCTTATTTTGCGTTTTTACAAGAATTCCCCACGCAAAGAGCGCTCCTTGCGTGGAGAAAAACCTTGAACTCGGCTTACTTTCTCAAGCCAAGCTTTTCGATGATATCACGGTAACGGTTGATATCCTTCTTCTGCAAATATGCAAGAAGGTTTCTTCTGTGACCTACCATCTTGAGAAGTCCTCGACGGCTGTGATGATCCTTGTCATTCTTTTTCAAATGCTCGGTAAGGTTGTTAATTCTGCTTGTGAGAATAGCAATCTGTACCTCAGGAGATCCAGTGTCTTTCTCATTGGTGCGATAGCTCTCAATGATACTCTGCTTCAATTCTTTCTGCATTATGTTCACCTCCATAATTATTTTCGCCGTAACTCGGTAACGGTCCGGTGAAACCCTGAGCCTGTCAGGATAAAAACGCCGTAACTGAGCAACGGTCATACCTTTGCAGTACAGCACATTATATCATACCTTTCAAGATATGTAAAGTGCTTTTGATAAAAAAACTCATGGAAGTTCACAAAAAGTTTACACTATTTTTAGCACTCTGTTACACCGAGTGCTAAAAAATCCCTTGACAAAAGAATTTTAAGTGATAAAATAAATACGTAAATAATTCTTCAATATTCATTAACGCTAACAAAAGACGAAGAAAATTTTTGTCAGACGAGGCACAAGCAAAGAAGCAAGGCGATGGCTTACTTGGCGTAAGTCGAGCCGCTTCGAGTGCAGTAACGAAGTATTACAGAAATTTTCAAGTCTCAAACAAAGGAGTGTAATTATGAGTGACATCAAAAAAGGCGGAATTTCGGTTGAAACCGAGCACATATTCCCTATCATCAAGCGTTGGCTTTATTCGGACAAGGAGATATTTTTAAGAGAGCTTGTGTCCAACGCAAGCGACGCTATAACCAAGATGAAGAGGCTGGTATCTCTTTCTGAGGCGACAGACGACGGTAAGGGATACAAGATTGAGGTTATAATAAATGATGAGGACAAGACTCTCACCATTCGTGACAACGGCATAGGTATGACCGAGGACGAGGTAGAGCGTTATATCAATCAGATAGCGCTGTCAGGTGCTCTGGAATTTATAGAGAAGTACGAAAAAGAGAGTGACAATTCGGGAATTATCGGTCACTTTGGTCTTGGCTTCTATTCTGCATTCATGGTTGCCGACAAGGTTGAGATAATCACAAAATCCTTCACCGACGCTCCTGCCGTTCATTGGAGCTGTAACGAGCTTGGCGAATTCGAGATGGAGACTTCAAGCAGAGCCGAGCGTGGCACCGATATTATTCTTCACGTGACCGAAGAGGAAAAGGATTTCCTTAAAAAAGAGACTGTCACCTCTATTCTTGACAAATACTGCGCATTTATGCCCACCGAGATTTACCTTGGCGGTGAGGAAAAGCCTATAAACGATACAAATCCCCTTTGGCTGAAAAATCCTTCCGACTGTAAGCCCGAGGACTACAACGAATTCTACCGCAAGGTTTTTTTAGACTTTCAGGAGCCTCTTTTCTATATTCACATTAACGCCGACTACCCTCTCAACTTCAAGGGCATTCTCTTCTTCCCGAGACCCTCTCATGAATATTCCAACATGGAAGGACAGGTAAAGCTCTTCTACAATCAGGTTTTCGTTGCCGACAACATCAAGGAAGTAATACCCGAGTATCTCTTGACCCTTAGAGGTGTTCTCGACTGTCCCGAGCTTCCTTTAAACGTTTCTCGCTCATATCTGCAGAACAGCGGTTACGTATCCAAGATTTCGGCACACATCGTAAAGAAGGTTGCCGACAAGATAAACTCTCTCTTTAACACAGAGCGAGAGTCCTTCGAAAAGATGTGGGACGACCTCAAGCCCTTTGTAGAGTACGGCTGTATGAGAGACAAGAAGTTTCTTGACAAGGTAAAGGACTCGGTCATCTACAAAAAGACAGACGGCAGTTATGTGACTCTCAACGAATACACCGAGAAGAATACAAAAGAGGCGGGCAAGGTATTCTACGCTAACGACAAGGTACAGCAGTCACGCTATATTTCACTTTTAGGAGAGGAAGGCATTGACGTGCTTCTTCTCGATGCCATTATAGATTCCCAGTTTATCACTCATCTTGAGCAGGAAAACAAGGATATTAAGTTTGTAAGGTGTGACTCGGATATTGTGACCTCTCTCAAGTCTGACACCGACGAGACCGAGAACGAGGTACTCCGTGACCTTTTCAAGGAAGCGATAGCCAAGGAAAATACCGAGATTGCTTTCACTGCACTCAAAAACGTCAGCACTCCTGCAATGATAACTCTCGATGAGCAGAACAGAAGATTTTCGGATATGATGAAGCTTTTCAGAATGTCGGATATACCCATGCAGGACGTACCCGAAAAGCTCGTTGTAAATACCAGCAACGCTCTTGTTGAGAAAATCTCATCCATGCTTGGAGACGTTACTCTCAGAGAAAAAGCCAAGAGCCTTGCACGTCAGGTTTATATGCTGGCTCTCATTTCACAAAGAACGCTTACTGAAGAGGAGCTTGAAAGCTTTGTGAAGGACAGCGTTAAGATTTTGAAGGAAATATAATAAAAAGGCGAAGACTTGTGTCTTCGCCTTTTTATTCGTTAACCTCCGTCCATCTTTCGCCGTTTGACTTTACGTAGCTATGGGTGTTGGTGGCTTCCTGAACCGCTATATAATACCAAGCGTTCTCGGGGTTATCCGACCACTTTTTCATATTGACGTGAAGGTCAGAGGGTGACGTGGGAGTGCGTCCCAGCATTCTGTTTATCATCGTTATTGCTTCGGCACGTGTGATGAGTCCCTGAGGCTTGAACGTGCCGTCGGGATAGCCCCCGATCCAGCCGTGAGCCGATGCTTCGTATATCTCATCCTCTGCCCAATGTCCTTTTACGTCGCTGAAGGTCTCCTCAACCTTATAATCGGAATGGTCGAACCTTGCACAGATTGCGGCAAATTCGCCTCGTGTAATATACTCGTCGGGAGCGAAAAATCCGTTTTCTCTGCCATTTACAATACCAAGCTTCGCCATTGTGGAAAGAGACACGTTGTACCAAGCGTAGGGCTTTGCATCGACGAAGTCATTGAACTGTGAAAGATTGACGTCTCGGGTGTTTTTATCAAGTAATCTGAAGAAGATTTCCACAGCCTCAGCTCTCGTGAGATTGGCTTCGGGTCTTACGGTGTTATCTTCGTAGCCTTTAATATAAGCAAAGTGCTCATTGGTGTTGAGGATATCGGAGACAGTGGCTTTTCTCCACTTTGCATACAGAGTAAAGCTATCGGTTACTCTGCTGTCAAAATCGTAGGGCTTCTCTAATTCCTTGTCGGTGTACCAGCCTTCGAATACGCAGTTATCCTTTATGGGCTTTCTCGGTTCTCTGAGCTTAATAAATCTTGTAACGTACTTATTGGGGACGTAGCTACCACCGTTTGAGTCAAATTTTACCGTGTGGTAGAAAAGTGCAACGGTAGTGTTGCTTGAGTTTTTCTGCCATTTTGCATAGAGGGTAAAGCTGTCGCTTACAGCCTTATCAAAATCGTATTCCACACTTAAATCAACGTTGTACCAGCCCTTGAAGGTATATCCGTCTTTTGTGGGGTCGGTGGGTCTTGTAAGCTTTTCTCCGTGGGTGACGGTTGTGCTTGAAACAGCGCTTCCTCCCACTGAGTCAAAGGATACTGTGTGGGTATTTTGAGGGATAGACAAAGACGTTGCTGCATATATAATGCCATGTATTGCTAAGGTACCCTCAGGGAGCTTTGTGTCCGCATTATCAACTACAACGTAATTATCAACGTTTTTAATGCTATATCCTTCGGGAAGATAATTCTCGGGAATTACAATCACTTCATCCAATGCCACACTTAAATTAGGAGCGTTAACGCTCAAAGCGGCGTACTGCTCTCCGGTTGCATCGTCAATCATATATGTATAGCCGATAATTTCAAGCCTTCCGCCTTCCTTCAAAACAAAAGCATTTTTCTCCTCATCGGTGTCAAAACAGCCTGTACCAGAAACGTTTAATATTTCGCAGGAAAGTTCACCTTCGGAGCCGATTTCCACGTGGCCGCAGCCAACCTTTCCTTTGACAGAGAGCTTTCCGTAAACGTTGAGTGCAGAGTTATTGCTTCCGCTTGAGCCAAAAGACATAGCTGTATAATCGCCTGTAAGCTTTAAGCTTGCCCCCTTGGAGACGGTAATCATATGATCGTTATCCCCACCCTGAATGCTCAAATAACTTATTTCCAGTGCGCCTGTACCTCCAAAGGTTATGGTATCCCACTGCTTTGAATAATTGAAAACGTGGCTTTCCATTATTTTTTCAACGTAGGAGTCGCCCACAGTATTTATAGTGATATGCAGCTCTCCGCTTGATATACAAGGAAGAGTCAGAGTTTTAATGCTTGCGCCGTCAAGAGTGAGTACGAGTTTTCTGACGGTATCGTAATTTTTCGTTTCCACCGTCCAGCTATAAGAATAGTTTCCTTTATCTTCGGTTTTGTTTGCATTTTCTAAGGAAAGGAAAGACAAGTCAAGGTCGGTGGGTGTGCTTGTACCTGCCGTTACGCAAATCGTCGATAGACTCAGAGTCATTGCTATACACAATATCAATGCGGTTATTCTTTTCATCATAGTTTTATTCCTTATCCTTTCTGTCATTGTCGAGCCTTTTCACGAATTTTTCAAACAAATCAGTTGCAATTTGTTCTAAGTCAAGAGATAGTATTTTTTCTATTGTGGCTTTTCTGTCCTCTTCGGGAATATCGTAGGTTTTCATCATGCTATCGAGAAAAAGCTTTATTTTGTCGCTAAGAGTAAAGTATCTGTCCGAGGGAGTCATTATGGCAACAAGCTCTATTCCTGCCGTTACGTTCTCAATATTTCTGAAATCAAGCTCGGTGAGGTTTGGCGTTTTATTATAGAGAAGCGTGAAATTTTTTCTTGCACCCCAATCCTTGATATAGTTATAGGTTTCGGGGTGATTATACGCCGAGTGATAAAGGTCACGTGCCTTTGCGTTGTTCTCACAGAGTGCCATCTGCACCGCTATTTCTATTGCGTAAGCATAAAGATTGTCGTCGGTATCCTCTGCCGTCTTTTCAATCACGTCAAGGTGGTAGTCCATCAGCTCCTCAATAAGAAGTCTGAGCATATCCTCTTTTGTTCTATAATGATAGGTAACGGTGCCAAGTCCAAGTCCCGCATCTTCGGCTATCATTCTGTGGGTAGTCCTCGAAAAGCCGTTTTTTAAAAACAGCCTTGTGGCACATTCTATTATTTTAATTTCCGTGTCTGTCAGCGGAGTCAGCTTATTGTGTCTTGCGATAATACTTTTGAGCATAATTCAACAACCTCTCAATACTTGTTTCGTACAAGTTCTATTATAGTCATAATTTTCCGTTTGTCAATAGTTTTGGTAAAATAACTTGACAAATAAATGCTCTTGTGCTACAATGTCATCAACACAAAGGGGAGCTCACCAGAGTGGGCTGAGAGGGGATCTGTGCGGTCCTGACCCATGAACCTGATGCGGGTAATGCCGTCGTAGGAAACATATAAAGTTTTTTATGAGTTTTTAATCGCAGAGGGTTTCCCTTTGCGATTATTTTTATTCAAAGGAGAAACTTTATGAAAACAAACACCAAAACACGAACACTCACCGAAGGCGCCATATTTATAGCGATAGGATTTATCCTAAGCTACCTTGAAGTTTCGCCGGGATTTCTTAATGGTGGAGCAATAGGATTTGCCATGCTTCCTATTGTTTTCTTTTCTATCAGGCACGGTGCCAAATGGGGAACCTTGGCAGGATTTATCTATGGTATAACTCAATACATAGAAGGCAACGGACTTGCAATAGATTGGAAAACGATAGTTTTAGACTATCTTGTTGCATACACTCTTCTCGGATTTGGAGCAGGGCTTTTTAAAAATAAGCCTTACGTTGCCACAGTTGTCGGTTCTTTTCTCAGATTTGTTGCACATTATTTTTCGGGCGCTCTTATTTGGGGCGAATGGATGCCTGAAAGCTTTTTAAAAATGAAAATGACAAGTCCTTGGATATATTCCGCACTTTATAACGGTGCATATATTATTCCATGTATGCTTCTTGTATGTCTTGCCTTCTACCTTCTTTCGCTTAATACAAAAATGAAAGAATTCATGGCAGGAGAAGACATCAAGTAAAAACACTGACATAAAAACCACTCCCTTGCCATAGAATAAGGCAAAGGAGTGATTTTTTTATGAATGCAACTTTAAAGCGCTTTATCATATGTCTTGCAATACCCTTAGGTGTTGGAGCCTTATCGGCGCTTCTAACCCGTGGATCAATGGAAGCCTTCGGACAGCTCAATCAGCCTCCCCTCTCCCCACCCGGTTGGCTGTTTCCCGTAGTGTGGACAGTACTTTACGCACTTATGGGTCTGTCTCTTTTCATCATTACGGGCATGCCCAAGTCGGAGGAGAGAGAACGTGGAATTCTGCTTTTTGCCCTTCAGCTTTTCTTTAACTTTATGTGGAGTATATTTTTCTTCAATCTGAAATTCTACTTTTTCTCCTTCGTGTGGCTTGTTGCCCTTTGGGCACTTATCATACTTATGATAATGTCTTTCAGAAAAGTATCGCCACTTGCCGCATATATAAATATCCCCTATCTTTTGTGGGTTACCTTTGCGGGATATCTGAATTTGGGGATAGCATTGCTGAATTAAAGCAATAGGTACTTGAGTGCCTTTTAAGTAAAAAAATGAGCCTTTCGGCTCATTTTTTTAGTCTTCCCAATAAGGGAGCTTTATTCCTTTTCCTGTCTTTATTGCATTGCGATAGCAACGTGCGGTAACCGCTATATCCATAATACCTGCTCCAACAGCGTTGAAGTAGATAATCTCGTCATCGTTTTCACGGGGGCTCTTCTTACCAATAACTATCTCGCCAAGCTCTGCATGAAGGTCCTCGTCACGGAAAAGTCCGTCACGCCACATAAGGGCTACGGTGCTTATCATTCGATGCTTTACGTTTTCCCAATAGTCTACAACCACCTTGTCAGCACGCTTGACGCAATCGTTGTCAACCTCGTAGTCTGCCATATTCATTACAAGGGCACCCTTCTTCAGCCACTCGCCCTTAATAAAAGGCTCAGCAGCAAGAGTAACGCAGTCGATGATATCACTTTCTCTTACAGCCATTTCCACATCGCTTGTGGGGATAGCTTCAAGGTGGGGATACTTTTCGTTACAAAGCTTTGCAAAGCGCTCCGAGCTTTCGGGTCTGATATCATATATGTAAAGCTTCTTGATTGTAGGTCTGCCGATAAGGGCTGCCTCAAGCTGAGTGGGTGCCTGTGCACCTGCACCGCAGATAGTCATAACAGAAGCGTCGCTCTTTGCAAGGAATTTTACCGCTACTCCTCCCGAAGCACCCGTTCTCATTGTGCTGACAGCAGTTCCGTCTGCAACGCAAAGAGGAAGCTTAGTATCGGGGTCATTGAGAATAACCGTCACGCTTGCACGGGGAAGCCCCTTCTTGTAGTTCTGAGGACCGCTTCCTATCCACTTGATACCCGCCATATCGTATTCTCCACCTATGTAACCGGGCATTGCGTTAATTCTGCCGAGAGTGTTCTCATCTTCTACTGTCTGTCCCCAACGCATAACGCATTTACCCGGGGCGATAATGTCCCCCTCAGCGTTAAGCGAATATACACGCTCAACGTCGTGGATAACCTCCTTCATATCCCCTGCGCCAAGCTCATTCATGGCCTTGTTGTTTAAAAATAAAATATCTACGCTCATTTTATTTCTCCCTTTTTCGTCAAATCTAAGCTTGATTATATCATTTGTGTTGATAACTGTAAATAATATGATAAAATGTTCTTGCTATATCTTTGAAGTTATGGTATAATTACGATGAGGTGAAAAAATGGAGATATTACAGCTGAGATATTTTTATGAAAGTGCCGTCAACGAAAGCTTTGCGAAAACGGCGAAGAAATATATGGTGCCCACCTCCTCGGTTTCGGCATCTGTAAAAAGGCTTGAAGAAGAGATGAACTGTCAGCTTTTCGACAGAGAAAGCAACAAAATAATTCTAAATCAAAACGGAAAGAAGCTTCAGCGCTCTCTTTGTCATATTTTTCAGGAGCTTGACGAAACGGTAGAAGAAATATCAAAGAAGGAAAGCGACACAAGAGAAATTAAAATGCTTGTGCGTGCTATGAGACGCAAGGTTACCGACTACATAATAGAGTATAACAAGAATACGCCCGAGGTCTCCTTTAAGACTGTTTTTGATTTTGGAGACAAGGAGTTCGAGGAATACGACGTTATAATTGATGTAGTGAAGGCAGACTATCCCGAATACGAAAGATTTGTGATATGGGATATGAAAATAAAAATGAAGGCTTCAAAGGATAGTCCTCTCAAAAACAGAGTGCTGACCTTAAAGGAGCTTTCAAAGGAGCCCTTCGTTTCTCTGAGTGAAGATAGCAATATGCATAAAATGCTGATGCGTGCCTGTCGAAGCGCAGGATTTGACCCTAACATATCGGTAATTTCCAACGATATTGCCTGTCACGACAAGCTCATTGAGTCGGGAATGGGAATAGGACTGGGCAGAGAGGAAAAGTCGGAAAACACAGTTTTTCTCAATATTACCGACTTTGAAGAGAGATATACAGTGTATGCGTACTACAAAAAAGGAGCATACTACGGAAACGTAAAAAGCTTTTTGAATTTTTTGAAAGAAAAAAGAATTTAGATATTGACATTTTGACTTTTTTGTACTATAATCTATGAGTACGAAAAAAATGCGGCGTTAGCTCAGCTGGATAGAGTGTTTGGCTACGAACCAAAAGGTCAGGGGTTCGAATCCCTTACGCTGCGCCAAACAAACAAACCACCCCATCGGGTGGTTTGTTTGTTTTATGAAGGATAGTAGGGATTCGAACACCGAGGGGGTAATTTTCGTTAAGAAAAGAGTCCGATGGACTCTTTTTAGAAAATTGTGCGAGGATTTATAATCCGAGCA
>JAZNZV010000092.1:0-5386 GCA_045595105.1 Eubacteriales bacterium
GACCGCTTGGCCTCCGACTTGAAACACCCGACGAGAACGTAATAATTCTCCCCGAGCCCGACGAAAACACAAAGGTGATAACAATAGAATTCCCAGAGGATTTCCCCGAAGAGCCATATACTGAACCCGAGCTTGTGTCCCCCGAGGAGTTTGAATGGGGAGAGTACGTGCCTTTTGTGAAGTATTATCATTCTCGTTATAATGAGTTTTATGGTCATCTTAAATATTCTTTTTTGGGTCAAGATATTAAAAGTTTAGAACAAGGTACTGCTTTATACGATAAATTGAATAATAAATACTTGATTACTCAAGAAATACCGGAAAATTTAACTTGGTTATCCGAGCCTGCCAACACAATTGAAGGTCTTCTTGAAGCCATTTATAACAGCCATATTATTTACGTTTCTTCAGATGCAAGTGAAATCGTAAGACTTTCTTACGTAGATACAAAAAAAGAAAAAAGAGAAAGTAAACTAACTGAAATATCAGAGAATATTTTTTCTTACGGCTGGAAGAGTGTACTTGACACATTTATAGACAGAAATTTAAGTTCTACCAAAGAAAAAACTTATATTGATGTTCTTGATCCTACAGGCGGATATTATGGCGACGGAAGTTCTTTGAACGCAAGTTACGTTCATTCTTGGGGGAGCGATGAATTGGGTCAAGAAATTGGAGAGAAGTATACCAGCAAATTGCTTTCTTACACAGAAGAAAAAATTATAGCTATTTATGATGCAGAGCAAGAATCTATTCTTTACGTTTTGACTCTTCCTAAAACAAAAGATATATTTGATTTAATGCACTTCGCTAATGATAGTATGATTTTGAGAATCAAAAATCACTTCTACAAATATGATCTTGACACTAAAGAATATACTTATATAGATAGTTGCACAGGAAATATTTTAATTAACAATATTTTGCTTTCGCCCGATGGGGATTATGTTACGTATAAGAAAGACGTAGTGTCAGAAAATTCAAGTGTTTGCAACGTAATAGTAAAAAACCTGACCTCAGGTAAAGCAACTGCCTATAATTACGAATTAATAACCTGCGATAAATTTTTTGATCGAGATAAATTTTATTCATACAATATTATAAATTGGGTGAATAAAGAAAAGCTTATTGATATAGTAAAATGAAAAGAGGGAAGTCCGATTTTTTCGGACTTCCCTTAATGTTACTCTGTTTCTAGTTCAAGAATACCTAATTCATTATGAGGGTAAAAAATACCATATCCCCACTCAGGAGATGGACCGTTATTAACATCGTATTCTCTGTCAAGAATATATTTTATATTATCCGGGAAATTTTCAGAATTGTGTTTAGAAGTAGAGCCAACCAAATCAAGCATATAAGCTGACAAACTACTATTTGGATCCAAATTACTCTCAAACTTTTCTTTTTCATCTAAAAATCCAATGGCTTTACCAAAACTCACATAATCGTTCCAATAAACGGTTTGGCAACCTGCCGAAAAGGGATTACCGCTATACGGAGGACGATGTAAAGTGGCATGGATATTTATTCCACCAGCTGTTTCGGTATAAAATTTTTGTTCATCTTCCGGATTAGTATACCAAGATGGGCGAGAGCCCTCACTTTGCCTTAGAGCAATATATCCGCCATGGTTACCAACATAGTAATCATATATACCAGGTTTTAATGTTGTAGTTGCTAAATATGAGGGCGTTGTATCCGGTCTCTTATCCGGCAAAGTAGAAGCGTTCCTTGTAACATACACGATTCCTTTACCCTTAGTAACAACCATCATTGCTTTTAAAAAGCCTCCGGGGTGCAAATCATTCACGACTCCCGTTGTACCTCCCAAACCCTCAAAAGCGAAGATACAGGTGTTGTCACCGTCGGTGTTGTCAATAACTTCTTTGACCTCAGGCTCGTTGTTATAGTACCAATTCATCTTTTCAAGAGCCAGTCCACGTACCTCTTCGGGAATTTTAGTATCTAAAGTAAATACGCTTGTGTTTTCCTGTAAAGCATACACACGAAGAGTCAAATGAGAATAATTAGATACCGTTGCATTTTTAAAATGACCGGTTGTACAAAGCGTTATAGTTACTATTCCGGATTTCTTTAATGTTATAACTCCGTTTTGGTCAACAGTAGCAACGCTCTCATCGCTTGATGACCATTCCTTCGTTACATAAAATCCTGTACTTGTGGCTCTTGTCATAGCTCTTGACTCGGGCATTGACCAGGTTGGGCTGAAGTCACTTGCGGTGGGGTAAACCTCGGCTTCAAGCTGAAGAGAAGTGGTTGTCGCTCTGTTGACTACTCCGTTTTCGGGAAGGTTTTTCACTGTAACTCTTACCTTCAGCCAAAGGGCACGAAGAACCATATCACAGCTATCGGGAAAGACGCTGTCGGGGGTAAGTCGGTAGTTCATGGCGTAGGTATCGTCATTAGCGTACACTATCTCCCAACAGTCGAAAATATAGCCCTCTTTTTCGGGAACGTGGGAATAGGTGGTATTTAATTCGGTTATATCTGCCTTCTGGTCGGGGAAATCACCCGTACCTCCGTCAAGGTCGTAAATAACCATTTTCTTTGTGCTTTCTACCCACACGGCGTAAATATCCTCGCTTACTCCACTGGTTATATAGAGCTGTCCCGGGAAGCCGAGCTTACCGTTCTCTTCATTTCTCCAGCAGACAAAGTCATAGCCCTCTTTTGTGGGAACTTCTGTGGGAAGATAAAACCTTCCGCTACCCGTGCTCTCCAGTTTCATAAATCGGCTACTGCCGTTTCGCAAATCAAGCTCATAGGCAATATCGTAAATAGGTATCAACACAATATCACGCCCTGGAGAAAATTCTTTTCCCGGGAAATATCTGCTCTCAGAGCCTTCAATTCCCCAATGTGAAAAATAGCCGTCGGAAATTTGTGGAACCTCCGATATAAGTGTTATTGTTTCCCCGTCCACGTTCTCCTGTGTTGCAAATACGTTGCCGTCAGCGTTAAGATAGGTAATGGTAAACACTTCCTTCCATTGTGCTTTAAAGAAAAGGCTCATGTTGTGATTATATAAATCACCAGGTTTATATGGGCAATTTCTTTCATCTCGCCAGCGATAGAAGATATGTTTTTCCTTGGTAGGTATAGTAGCAGGAATAGTATAATCTGAATAGTGTAGCTTTACTTGTTCACGGACATCCCATTCTCCCCCGTCAAGATCAAAGATGACGTCATAGGTTATCTCTTCCCAGATAGCCGTAAGGGTATCGCTTGCGCTTGTAAAGGTGTATTCGCTTCCGGGGAGATAAACAACGTTGTCCTTATTCTTCCAGCCTGCAAGGTTATATCCCGCTCTTGCAGTAGTGCTTGGCAATATAATGCTTTCGCCTTCATTTCCCATAACAGGCTCATAGCTTCCTGTTCTTCCGTTCAGGTCAAAGGTGAGAATACATTTCCAAACTGCGGTAAGCGTTATATCGCCGTTGTAAGACAGAGTAGCTCCGACAAAGTACGTTTCCCCGTCTGATGTTGTCCAGCCTACAAAGTTAACTCCGTCTTTTGTAGGTGCATTTTCGGGAAGGGTCAAGTCAACGCCGTAGGTCTTGTCAAGGAGTGTAAAATTACCCGTACCGCCGTTTAAATCAAAGGTTACTGTATAGTGACGTGGAGTCCATACAGCCTCAAAGGTCATATCTTCGGTGGGGGTAATCAGGTCACCTGCGTTGTAGCTTTCCTCTCCTATCCTCCAGCACACGAAATCGTGTCCTTCTTTTTCGGGAACAGTTGAGGGGATAACGTAACTGTCACCTATGTTCACAAGGCTGTGAGTCTCTATGCCCTCATAGGTCATAACAAAGGCATAGCGTTCCCACTGAGCCGAAAGGATCATATCGGCGGTGGGTGTAAGTATATCACCTGCATTATATGTGTTTTCACCGTGTTTCCAGCACACGAAGGTATGACCTTCTTTTTCGGGAATAGCAGTGGTAACTGTAACGCTGTCGCCTGAGTCAACGTACTCGTTTGATAATACTCCTTCGTACTTTACGGTGTAAACCGGAGTATCCCAAACAGCTTTGAAGGTTGCGGGCTTTGTTATAGTATAAGTATTTCCTGCATAAAGCTCTGTTCCCTCTTCATCTTTCCAACAAATAAAGGTTTTACCTTCCTTTACTGCGGGCTGAATATACAATTCTATGCCTTCGGGTATATACTCGTCAGAAAAGTTATCACTGCTTCCACCAAGCGCATCGAAGATAATCAAATACGAATTTACGTGTCTCCAAACGGCAGTAAAGGTCATATCTTTAGTTATATACAAGCAATCTAAAGCATTGTACCGATTTCCGTCCTGATCTTCCCAATACAAAAATTCATGTGGGTATTTCTCGGGTTGATAAAGAGTAAATTCTTCTCCATTGGGTGCTGTTTCTACTAAGAAGTTATATATTCCTCCATTAAGATTAAATGAAATGTTGTGGAGTAAAGACTTTTCCCAATATGCCATAAATGTTACATCCTTAGGTTGCAACTCATAAACGTCTCCGTCTACGTATTTATTTCCTTCATCGTCTTCCCAATAAAGGAAATCATACCCATCTCTGTATGGGGCATGTATCAAATGGGGTCCATATGAAGGGGCTGACAGAATTTCAATTTCGCTTCCGTCATAGCTTAATCCTCCATTAGGGTTAAATATCATAGAGTAGGATTTGCATTCCCAGCTTGCGTTCAAAGTATCTTCAAATTCGCCAAGCTCATATTTGTCACCTTGACTTAAAAGCACACCGTTTTTATTGTACCATCCGCAAAAAAAATATCCTTCCCGTTCGGGAGCTGTTTCAGGTACTGTGAACCCTTTGTCAAGACGATATGTAATAGGTGGAAAATCTCCTGTTCCTTCGTACAACTCAAAGGTAACTGTGCCAAAGGGGATTTCATACCAGATAGCCTTAAATACAATGCCATCTTTATCTAAGA
Organism: Eubacteriales bacterium; assembly: GCA_045595105.1. GTDB lineage: Bacteria > Bacillota > Clostridia > Oscillospirales > SIG627 > RGIG6353. The sequence continues at coordinate 4,960 of JAZNZV010000092.1, forward strand.
CATACGTATCTCCTGCGCTATAAATCATTTGGGTATCCTCTCGGTACCAACCGCCAAAGCTATACCCGTCTTTTGTGGGAACCTCCCATATTACTTCCATGGTTTCGCCTGGGTAGTATGCGGAGTCTCTGTTTGCAACTCCTTCTCCACCGTCTAAATCATAATGTACGCTATATAATACTATATTATCGCTTAATGCCATAAAAAATCCTTTCTGTTATTAAAAATTTCTTGAAGCGTGCACTCTTCACTTTTAATATAGCACAAGGTCGACTGCCATTCAATGACAGGCTACTGCCATTCACTGCCATCTTTTTTCAACGATGAAAAACATAACTTTTTTTGCTCTTTTTTATTGACTTTAAAGTATATTTATGGTAAGGTTAAGCCAAGGGAAGAGCTTTGCTCTTTAATGCAGAATTGGAGG
>JAZNZV010000093.1:0-7196 GCA_045595105.1 Eubacteriales bacterium
TCCATATATTCCATGGTGACCTTCTTTGCCGCCTTATGACAAGCAATTGTCATAGGCATAAGTCCTGCGCCCTCTGTCTGGTGATGAGCCACAAGGTATATGTTCTTATGACCTGCGTTGATCATAGATTTAAGTATACAGTAAAGATAGTCTGCATAAGCGTCCTCATCTACGTGGAAGTGACTGGGCTTGGGAGCGCATACAGCGTATGAAGCAACTCCATACCAAAGAGGAGGACAAACTACAATTTCCTTTTCTTTTTCCAATTCTCTGAGACAACCTGTAATTACAAGGGTGTCAGTTCCGCATGAAGCATGTTTAGCGTGATATTCGAGGGTACCGATGGGAATGATAAAAGGAACCTTTCTATCCACAGCATCCTGGATTTCGTCATATAACATTTCAATCATTTGCATGGCTTTTTTCTCCTGTTCTTTTTGTGATGTAAATATTATATGCCAAACGTTCATAAAAGTCAAGAAATACAATAGAACTGCTCCCTAAAAATTTCTTGCTATGCATATGGATTTATGGTATAATAAGTTCAAAAAAAGGAGAAAAATAAATGAAGCTGTTATTAAACGCCATTCTAAAATTTTCTTTTGGTCTTATCTTTATTTCACTTTTGTTATTTGTACCTGCAGGAAGCTTTGACTTTCCAAACGGATGGCTGTTTATCTCTTTGCTGTTTATCCCTATGCTCTTTCTTGGTATAGCTTTGCTTTTGAAAGCACCCGCTTTACTTGAAAAGCGACTTGGCATGAGAGAAAAAGAGGGAACTCAAAAAGGCGTTGTGGCTGTTTCGGGGCTTCTTTTTGCTTTTGGCTTTGTTGTTGCAGGACTCGACTTTCGCTTCGGGTGGTCAAACGTGCCAAAATGGACAGTAGCCGTCGCATCCGCTGTGCTTCTCGTTTCATATGCCTTGTATGCCGAGGTCATGCGTGAAAACGCATATCTGTCAAGAACCGTTGAGGTACAAGAGGGACAAAGGATAGTGGACACGGGACTCTACTCTATTGTGCGCCACCCTATGTATGCCGTGACACTTTGGCTCTTTTTATCTATCCCCATAGTACTTGGCTCATGGTTTGCTTTCCTTTCTTTTTTACCTTACGTGGCAATTATCGTTGTCAGAATTATAAACGAAGAAAAAGTCCTCACATTTGGTCTTGAAGGCTATGCCGACTATAAAAAGCGTGTAAAATACAGACTCATTCCTTTTGTGTGGTAATAAATATGCGATACAAGGAGATATCATTCCTCGTATCGCATATTTTTGTTGCATATTACGTCTAAGCGTTAACGTCCATCATAGTACCGATGAAGAAGGGTAGGCTTGTTTCACAGTCGATAAGCATATACACGAAGGGTCTGTCAAGATATACTTCTTTCGGAGGCTCCGACGGTGCCATTGCGGTGGCTTTGTTCATTTCAACAACCGTTGCCGCACCTGCCCTTGTGCCCTTACCGTCAACGTTGATATAGGTCTGATGAATAACACGGCTGATGTAGATGTTTCCATCTGTGGACTTCCCGATTTTTGAAAAATCTGAGACAGTATAATCAAAGGCATCAGTCATCCCCATTTCACCAAGTATATTGCTCATTTCAACCTTATATTCGGTTTCAAATTTCGGCATTGCGGTTCTTACCACGGCAGCTTCAGCATTTAAAAGCATTTCATTCAGATGCTCGCCGTCAAGTGATGCAATATATTCTGAAACGGTAACGCCATCGTTTGGAAGAAGGGCGACGAAAGCATATTTGCGGTCTTTGTAATATTTGATAAAGCCTTTTGCCTTTTCGTCCTCAAGATATTTGTTTTCAGAGGAATACATAAGCTCAACGTCACGCTTTACACCGTCCTCTGTTGTAAACTGTCCGTCTCTTATTTGGCTTTCCTTGTAGATACTCTGCCATTCTGCATCAAAGGCAAGAGCGTTTACAAGATACATTAATGCGTCTTGGGGTATCTCATCAAGAATATCCTTTATCATTTTGTCAGTGTTGTCCTCAACCCATTTATTTATCTCTTTTAGAGTGGAGCTGTCAAAGGGAGCCTTAAAGATTCCTGCACCATAGTAATCTGCATTGGTCTGCAGGAAATCCTCGTTTACTGTGAAGGTTTCGGTGTCTTTGAACCAAATGGAATTTGCAAGACTCAGCTTATATTTTTCTTCCTCTGGCAGATTTGACATATAGTTGTTTATCCACGAATTGAGCTGATCTATGGGCATACCGAGAACGGCTTCCATCTGCGATAGTGTTTCACCCTCCGCACCGTTTGCCGTCATCGAAAGAGCCACAAGCACGGACAAGGGAGATATGAGAGTGTTCTTATTATCCTTAAAACTTTCCTTGAACAAGCGCACCGCAAAGTCGGTAACAGCAGTATCGCTGACATTGGTAAGCTCTACATTTTTTACAATATCGGGATTGGGCTTAATACCGTCCATTAAGTTATCCGACTGTGGCACATTGCAAGCTGTGAATACTGACAGCGTTAGAACGAGGGTAAGTATAAGAGAAATAATTCTTTTCATTTTTGCCTCCTTTAAGCGATTACAAAATGGGCATTATAGATTTTTTCGTCAAAATCTCCGGTGTTTCTAAAGTTCATTACCTTTTTGTTTATACGGTAGTGCCCCGGCGAAAGCTTTCCGTATAACCATTCCCAATTTACTTCAAGCTCGGTTATATCGTTTTCCTTGACAAGATATGCAAGGGCATTAAATCCGTAATCTGATATTACGGTTTTTACTTTGTTCCATTCGTCGTTCTCGTATTTTTCTATCTCATACCATTCACCCGTTTGAAGCTGCCCCTCCTCGGGGAAATCCGTTAGTTCAAACCTAACGGTCAATCCGGTGTCGGTAACGTTGACTGCGTAAACCCGAAGGGGCAAGTCTCCTTCCTCGGTGTGTTCGTATCTCTGCGGGCAGTGAAACTTTTCAGGGAATTCCACCGTTATGCGATTGGTGCTGCTGTCAAGCGTGCCCGTTATCCAATAAAAGCTTCCTTCCTTGGGAGTGTGGTCAAGGCAAAATGACAAGTTTACAGTATATTCTTTGTAATCTTCTGTATCTCTTACCCTGATTTCTTCTCCTATGGGAGATACAATATATGCGCCTATTGTTATTTCAGCTTTGTTTTCGGATATAAGCTTCTCAACGTCCTCTGTTCTTATGTTTCCGTTAACGTCAATTAAAAAGGTGTCGTCATTGGATATTGTCACCTTAATTAATTCTCCGTTTTCTATATAAGCTAATTCGGAAATATACTCTCCTTGGTCAAAGCTCAACTCCGCTAAAACAGAACCGTCGTATTTTTTTACAGTATTCCAAAAGGCGTAAACTATGGTATTTATATCCCCGTCATAATAAGTGGGTGCGGAGCCCGCAAAGCTATGCTCCATGCTTTTTGTTTCAGTATTTATTACGGCATAAATGCTGTTATAAGGATTGACGTGTCCCTCGGCAATTATATACTTCCCGATTTCGCCCCATTTAGAAACGCCGTTGACTCCGGAATATATTTCTGACAAATCATATTCTACGCCGTCATATTCAAATATTTGCCAAAGCTTTAAGAGCTCTTCTGACTCGCTTTCGTTGTATGCTTCCGAGTGATTGTCAGATGAAGGTAATTTCTCATACAGCCTATTTTCGTTTTTCGTTTCAATGCTGTGCTTATTTACGTCAGTCTTTTCATTGCATCCCACGAAAAACGTTAACACAACAACACATAAAAGTAATACTATGGAAGCTGATGATTTTTTCATTAAGTTCACCTTACCTTTCAAAGATTAGACACAAAAAAATAAATTTTGTTCCATTCTATACCAATTAAATTTTTCTTGACAAGCTATATACTTCGTGATATGATGTATTACACAAAGGGAGGTATATTATGGATATTCAGTTAAAACGTGGGCTTCTCGACGTATCGGTACTGGCTGCAATTAAGGACGAAGAGTCCTACGGCTATAAAATAATCAAGGACATGAAGCCTTACGTCGAGCTTTCGGAGTCTACGCTATATACGATTTTGAAGCGTCTTGAAACGGCAAATATGCTCACCGTGAGAAGTGCAGAGCATGACGGCAGACTCAGAAAATATTATTCGATTACAAAAAGCGGAATTGAGCGTATAAACTCTTTTAAGGAAGAATGGAAGGAAATTATGTCAATATACGAATTTGTAACGAAGGAGGGGGACAAGGATGAATAAAGAGGAATTTATAAACGAGCTGAAAAGAGGACTTAAAGGCTTGCCCGAGAGTGAAGTGGGGGAGCGTATTTCCTTTTACAGTGAAATGATTGACGATAGGATAGAAGAAGGACTGAGCGAAGAGGATGCTGTTTCTGACGTGGGAAGTGCAGATGAAATCATTTCACAGATTATTTCAGAAACGCCCATTACAAAGATTGTAAAGGACAAGATTAAGCCGAGGCGCATCTTAAAGGCATGGGAAATTATTCTTATAATTTTAGGCTCACCTCTGTGGCTTACTCTTTTGATTGCCTTTTTTGCGGTTGTTCTCTCCTTCTACGTTGTGATATGCTCTTTGATTGTCAGCTTGTGGGCGGTGGAAGTAAGTATTGTTGCGGGTGCTGTTGCAGGGCTGGTTGCTTCAGTCGTCTTTTTGTTAAGAGGAATTACGGCATCGTTCTTATTAATGGTAGGAGCTTCGCTCATTTGCAGTGGCGTTGGAATACTGTTCTTTATGCTATGTCACGCTATTACAAAAGGCACCCTTCTTCTCACTCGAAAAATATTACATTTAATTAAAGCTTCTTTTGTAAAGGGGGAATAACGTATGTCAAAAGCATTTAAAATTTTAAGTGTAGTTGCAGTTATACTAATATTGGCAGGCGTAGCCGTTTTCTTATTTGCACTTAATGAAGCGGACTTTGACTTTACAAAGCTTGCCACACAAAAGCTTGTAACGAATACTTACGAAATTACCGATAGCTTTGAAAATATAAAAATCGACGTTAACACTACCGACGTGACCCTTGTCCTGTCCGATGACGGAAAGTGTAGGGTAGAATTTCTTGAAGAGGAAAACGTAAAGCACATCGCAAAAGCTCTTGACAATACCTTGATAATAGGTGTTAATGACATGAGAAAATGGTATGAGCACATTGGTATATTTTTTGAAAGCACAAAAATGACTCTCTACCTTCCTCTTGAAAAGTATTCTTCCTTGGTGATTTATAACGATACGGGGGATATAGAGCTTCCTTACGGCATTGCTTTTGATGAAATTAAAATCGATGCCGATACCTCAGATATCAATTGCTTTTCATCGGGTACAAAAAAGGTAGGAATTACCACCGCCACGGGAGAGGTAATAGTGAACGGCGGATATAGTGACGTCAAGGTTTTAACGGATACGGGAGATATAAAATTTAACGTTAAATGCATGACCTTGAATGCCGAAAGCGACACGGGTGATATATCCTTTGACAGTACCATGGCAATAACAAGCATTGACGTTGAAAGCGACACGGGCGACGTGTTTTTCAAGGATAGCGACGCAGGTGAAATTAAAGTAAATACCTCGACGGGAGACGTTCGAGGAACGCTTCTCACCGATAAAATATTCTTTACCGAAACCTCAACAGGGGATATAAGAGTTCCAAAAACATCAGTCGGTGGAATTTGTGATATTAAGACCTCAACCGGCGATATAAGAATAGAAATAGATTGACAAAAGGGGATGTGACTTTGATAAGTCGCATCCCCGAAATTTACTTGTTTTTCAGAATTAAGCCGTATAGATTTTGCGTGTCTTCCGTGTTCTTACCGCTTATTACGAAAATCTCATCTTCCGTTTCAATTACTATGCAAGAATTACTTCCCGTGTAGGAGTATCTTGTGTAGCTTCCGAATTCTTCGTTTGAGAATACTCCCATAAGAAGCTTTGCAGAGCCGAAGCCGTATGTTCTTACACCCTTGTTATCGGTTTCACGGTATTCAATGCTGTCTATTGCCTCGTATGGAATTTCTGTATCTTCCCAGTAATTTGCTTCGATTGTGATGGAAGAGTCGCTTGCCGATATTTCTATATTGCCCGTAAACATCAGTGCGAGTGCCAAAATAACGACAACAATAGCCACAGTCAAGCCTACCTTGGAAAAGCCTTTATATTTTTTATAATCCACAACTGCTTTTTCGGGTGCTTTACCTTCCTTTACTTGTTTTTTATAGTACACAAACGAGTATAATATGGGAACAATTATCATAACAGGGAATAGAATATAAAAAACAAAAGGAATAACCGATTTTGGTAAAAAGACCGAAGCCATCATGATAAGACCGCCCACAAGCCATATTTTACCCGAAAATCTGTGGGTTGCATTCCAATTTTCTTCGTTTGCAAGAGTCCACCTTATTTTGATGCCTATGGTGAAGTTCTGTTTGCATTTGGGTAGATAGTTACCTATTAGTGCGAAAAATGCACCTATTATAACGTGCGTTAAAAGATACATATTTTTTCCTTTTACGGCACAGAAAAACAAAGTGGTTGAAAAGAGGGATATAAAAGGTAGAATGAAAATAACAAGAGAAAAAATTTTTTTGTTTTGTCCGTTGCTTTCATTGTCTTTTAATGTTATTAAAATGCAAGTCCACTGAATAAGTAATAAAATCAACGGCATAATAAGAAACGTTTTTGATATACCCGAAAAAAACACAGGGAAAAGTATGATAACAGAGGAAGCTATAAGTTTAAATATATTTTGCTTAATCATTTGATTTATCTCCTTTCAAATCCGAAATCCAAAGCATAACGTCTTCAAGCACTGACGTATTAAGCTCGTAAAAAATAAATTTTCCTTCACGTGTATCTCTTATCAGGTCGGCATCCTTTAATACCGACAAATGCCTTGAAATTGATGCTCCTGTAACCGGAAAATTGTCGGTAATGTCTCCTGCCGACATTCTGCCTTTCTTTAATAAATTCAAAATCTCTCGCCTTATAGGGTCGCTGAGTGCCTTAAGAGTGTGCTGAATTGCCATGTTTTTAATCTCCTTTAACATTTAACCTAAATGTTAAATATATTGTATCACACGATTATAGATTTGTCAAGAAAAATGTTGACAAAATATTTTTAGTGTGTTAGTATATCAGCGTTAAGCTGCCACCGGGTAGCAGAACGCCGGTGCGTTCGTCTGTTGCAACGTTAGGT
>JAZNZV010000094.1:0-5921 GCA_045595105.1 Eubacteriales bacterium
GAATGGGGACTCCTCCATTAACTCACTTACAGTAACTACTTCATAGCCGTATTCTTGTAAGAGCTTTAATTGCTTTTCCAGCCCCTTCATAACTGGGGCTCTGAGTGACATATTGTATCCGTCTTTCTGGAAAATGATTTGACCGCAAAGGAAGTCAGCATTTGACTTTAAAGCGTTTTCGATAGGTGTTACCATGGCATGTATTTCTTCTTCCTCACTCTCACAAGGAAGCCAGCCCGCTCCATCAAATGATGCTGCAAGGTAGTTATATCCCATTGATGAATAAACGTCATAAGAATTGAAGCCACCCTTAATCTTATCAACGTAGTGAGGTGGTCTTGAAAAACGCATAGCGTAGTTGTATTTTTCATAAATAAAGTCATGAAGCCTTTTAACGTCGCCGAAAACGTCATCAAAGCCACCGAGGATGTTCCGTGACGAATAAATGATGTTCTTCTTTCCAAATAGGACGTGAGAGTAGGTATGATTGGTTATCTCGTGCCCGCTTTTTAAAATTATGTCTATCAGTTCCGGACAGTTTACAGCGCCGGCAAATGTATCTTTTTCAAAGCAAGGGTAATGGTCAAAATTCACACCGCTCCAAGTGGGAGTGCCAACTTTCCCTGCAATGTCGGGATAGTTGTTTTCGGTTGTGCCAATGACGTCAAACGTTCCCTTAGCACCAAATTGATTGAGAATATCAACCAATGACTCTGTTAGCCCTTCTGCCTTTGTCGGTCCGTCATCAAAGGTCATTGCACAAATACGCTTGCCTGTTTTGATTTTCTCTATTCTTCTTGAATAAGATACGTAAGCCTTTTTTGATTTAGCAACATCTTTTAAAGCTTTTTTTAGTTTTTTTGCAAGCTTAATTATATCAACCTTTTGCATTTAGTTACCTTCTTTTTCTGAATATGTCACGGAGAGACGGGAGCGGGTCCTTTATTGAGAAAATTGCGTTTTGCACAAAGGGGTTTATTGCGTCCAGTCCCGTTATAAAAGCCTTTTTGTAGCTTTTTATCTTTACGTAAGAAATGACGGATGCAAGAATATTAGGCAAAAACTTTACTTTTTTACCTCTTTTATACTTGGGCGAAAAGGTATATTCTCTCTTTTTAGATGCTTCGACGTAAGCCTTGATAAAATCGGATTTTGCCTTGTAAGTCGCTCCAAAGCTTCCCCAAATTCTCGGGTTTACCTCAAGAAAATAATACTCACCGTCTTTTTCTTTATACTCAACCATAGCAATTCCCGAAAATGAAACCGACTGCAAAAGCTTTATTGACTTGTCAATAATGTCACTGTCATAAAAAGTTATAAGAGAGCTTGACGGTCCACCGCTTGCGGGATATTCCGAAAGTCTCTTATGACAGAATGCAGTGTAAGGCGCTCCATCTCGCCCCATAACGAGCGAAACACCAACGCCACCCCCGTGAACGTATTCTTCGGTAACTGTCTTTGAGAAAGAATATAGCTTTTTGGCATCGTTTAACTCTTGTTCGTTGTGAACGATTTTGTAGCGCTGACTTGCTTTCAGTCCGAATTTTTCACCGCATACAGGCTTTACCACGGAGGGAAAGATTGGGCTTTCATCGTTGTAAATTCTTGGAACCTTAATGCCAACACTTGAAGCGATTTCCTTCGCTTTACTTTTATCGTTTATGATTTGTAAAGTTTTACTGTCAGAAACAGAAAAATCGCAGACAGCATTAAACACATCAAGATTGTTTGAGATTATGTCAAGAGTGAATACCCCGATTGGAAGTAAAACGGGTCGCTCAAAGGAGGAGCAAAGCTTTAGAAGCTCTTCTTTGTATTCATCTTTATTCGAGGAGAGAACGTACGTCTTTTTCAGATATCTTGAGTGAAAGGCAGGAGGACAAGGCGATTCATCGGTAGTAACTCCGATTATTTCTTCCTTTAGCTCAACTAAAGAATATATTGCCGCAATTGAACTTCTGTAATTGCAATCAGTAATTATGACCAAGCCTTTTCACTCCTTTCTAAAGGTAATTTTAACATAACAGAGCAAAAAGGTCAATCAGTTTTTATCTTTTTTGAAAGTATAAGGAGTGCGGGCAGATTAATAAGCATCATTAATGCATTTGATAGGTCTGAGAATTCGATTATTATTTTGTCCGAAATAAAGTACGCAAGTGAAATGAAAATAGAAAAAACAATAGTATAAAAGCATTTAATATGCTTGCTTTTCGTTATATGACTCAGTGCACTTATTCCTATGTAATACCAGCAAATAACGCTCGAGAAGGCAAAGAAAACCATAGATAATGCATAAAAAATACTGCCGTACACACCGAAATTAATTTCAAAAACACCTTTTGTTACCAGCGATACGTTCTGAAATTCAGGTATGTTTCCGACGCAAATAATTGCAAGACCGGTCATAAGGCAAATAACAGTATCTGTCAAGACTTCCACAACGCCCCACCTTGCTTGAATAAAGGGCTCTTCGTCTGTTTCTCCGTGAGAAAAGCCTGCACTTCCAAGTCCTGCTTCCGAGGAAAAGACCGACTTTGAAAATCCACACGAAATCCCCTTTTTTATAACTGCCCACTTTATCCCATAAAATACACCGATTGAATTTACTATGCTCTCAAAAGCCGTTGGAAGGCGTTCTCTTTCCTTGAAAAGTATTATTGACAGTAAGAGTATATACAAAACGGAGAAGCAGGGAACAGCAGTCTGAGAAAAAGCTGATATTTTTTTAATCCCTCCCAACGCCGTAACCAAAAAAAGCCCCGTCATGATTAATCCAAGACATAAGGGCGAAAGAGGGATAACGTCTTTTGATGCAGACAATGCGGCTTTAGTCTGAGAAAGATTTCCCATTCCAAGAGAAACAAGTATGCAAGAAAAAGCATAAATAAGTGCAAAAAGGCTACATCCCGTTGCGTTTTCTATATATGCGATAGTACCGGTAGTGCCAGACCTTCTTTTGTGAATAACGGCAAAGTAAATCTCTGCATATTTTATTGCCATAGAGAATATGCCCGCTATTGCCATCCAAAACAAGGCGCCTGCGCCACCTTCGGCAATTGCTCCTGCAACTCCTACTGCGTTTCCAACACCAATCGTTCCCCCGAGCGAAGTACACATCAGAGAAAAAGCCTTTTTTTGTTTGCGTACTCTTCCAACAGTAGATATAATAATTGTTTTGATTTTTCGCAGTACAAAAAATCTTGTTTTAAAAAGTATGACTATTCCCGTCAGGATAATTAATATACTGCAAGGAAACGCCCATAAATAGTTTTTTATATTTTCTATCATAAATCCACCAAAAAAATTAATTTTACTATTAACAAAATCAAAAAAGTATGCTATAATCATAAAAAGACGTAATGAGAAAGGATATATAAAATGCCTAACGATATTTATTTCAGGTCAGCCATTGCAGGTTATAACAAAAACGACGTAATGCGTTTTATCGAAAAACTTAACGCAGACCAGGTGGAAAGAGTAAACGAACTCAATGATCAGATAAGAACAAGCCAGACTGAGGTCCGTAAGCTTGCCGCTGAGGCAGAAGTCCTTAAAAAAAGATGTGATGAGCTTGAATATACCCTTACCCTGAGAGGAAAGGGCGACGTTATCAATGCCGAAAAGGCACAGAAGTATGATGAAATGCAGAAGAACTATGCAGACATTATGCTTGACGCCGAAAGCTCTTCTAAGGAAAAAATAAGACAGGCAGAGGAGCAGGGCGAAAAAATCATCACAGATGCGAATTTGTACTTTGAGGACAAGAAAAAAGCTTTGCTTGAAAATAAAGAAAAGCTTATTTCTGCCAATAAAAATACCATTAAAGCATCTCTCAAAGAGCTTGAAGACGTGTTAAATAAGCTTTCTGTTGACCTTGAAAGGTCATGGGAAATTATTGGAAAAGACAGCGAAAATGAGTAAAATTTATTGTGAAGTCTCGGAATTGTCTAAGGCTTCTATAAAGTGCGGTGACGAGGTTTATCTCAGCGGTGTTATATATACCGCACGTGACGCCGCACATAAAAGAATCACAGAGCTCATAGAAAGAGGAGAAGAACTTCCCTTTGTCTTAAAAGGTGCAGTCATATACTATGCAGGTCCCACCGAAACCCCTCCGGGTGCGGTTATTGGCTCTTGCGGTCCTACAACCTCTTCCAGAATGGATAAATTTGCACCCGCTTTGCTTGACAGAGGGCTGATGTGTATGATTGGAAAAGGGGAGCGCTCAGACAGTGTCGTTCAGGGGATAATAAGAAATAAGGCTCTCTACCTTTGTGCTGTGGGCGGCGCAGGTGCGTACATATCAAGCTGTATAAAATCCTGCGAGGTGGTAGCCTTTCATGAGCTTGGATGTGAATCCGTAAAAAGACTTACTGTAAAGGATATGCCGACCTTTTGCGCAATAGACTCTTTCGGCAACGATATTTTTAAACGGGTAAAGGTATGAAAAACGTAATTATTACAGGTGGCTCAAGAGGTATCGGAGAAGCCTGTGTTGAAAAATTTTTGTCAGAGGGCAATACCGTTTCATTTCTTTATAGATCAAGTGACGAAAAGGCATTTGCCATAAAAGAAAAATACAATAATGTTTTTTGTATAAAATGCGACGTGACATCTGAAACAGATATTGACGATGCCTTTCGTCGCATATTTGTTGATATGGGTGAGCCTGATGTGCTTGTCAATAATGCAGGCATTTCGTACAGCGGACTTTTGCAGGATATGAGCTTATCTGATTGGAAAAGCGTTATCGATACTAACCTTACCTCAATGTTTTTGTGCTCTCGTAAGGTCATTCCAAGCATGATAAGAAAAAAATCGGGCTCTATTATCAATATTTCCTCTATGTGGGGAGTACAGGGGGCATCCTGCGAGGTTGCTTATTCTGCGTCAAAAGCGGGAGTTATTGGATTTACTAAGGCTCTTGCCATGGAGCTCGCACCCTCGGGTATAAGGGTCAATGCCGTTGCTCCGGGTGCTATTATGACTGACATGATGAAGGAATATAGTGAAAGCGATATAAACCTTATTTCCGAAGAAACTCCTCTCGGCAGAATAGCAAAGGCGAGCGAAGTAGCTGATGCAGTATACTTTCTCTCGGGTGAAAACGCATCATTTATAACGGGTGAAGTAATAAACGTAAACGGTGGATTTGTAATATAATGAATACTGAACTTAACGCAAGATATCAAAATATAAAGAAAAAGCTTTTTGAAGCTTATTATTCAAAGCTTAACGACAAGCAAAAAGAGGCTGTTTTTTGTGTAAACGGCCCTCTTCTTGTATTGGCAGGGGCAGGAAGCGGAAAAACTACCGTTCTTGTTAACAGAATAGCTCACATTATAGATTTCGGTGACGCATATAATTTAAAGGACGTTCCCGAAGGTATAACCGAACAGCTTGTTCAGACCTTTGAGAACATATATTCAAACGTTGACGGGATTTCAAAGGAAGACTTAAAAAATCTTCTTCTCAGCTTTCAAAAGTCTCCTGCTTCACCTTGGGAAATTCTTTCGTTCACCTTCACCAACAAGGCGGCAAACGAAATGAAGGAAAGACTGTCTCTCGTTCTCGGCGACAGAGCACGTGATATATGGGCAGGGACATTTCACTCTATTTGCGTCAGAATTTTAAGACAGTATATAGACCGACTCGGCTATAATCCTAATTTTAATATTTACGATACCGATGATTCAAAAAAGGTCATTACCAATATTGTGAAGGAGCTTGACCTCAATGACGAGGTATTTACTCCCAAGTCTGTGCTTTCCTCTATTTCAAAAATGAAGAATAATCTGATATATCCCGAAGACGTTGAGGTGTATGAAAATGACTTCAGAGAAAAAAATATTCTTGCCATATACGAAAGATATCAGAAGTCGCTCAGAGAGTTTAACGCAGTGGACTTTGACGATATTATC
>JAZNZV010000095.1:0-5713 GCA_045595105.1 Eubacteriales bacterium
AGGTCGGGAGTGAGAACCTTCTTTTCTACAAGCACTTCTTCAATAATATCGATAACCTTCTTTCCCCAATCCTCATGACCGAAGAAGTCGAGAAGCTGACTTGCCGACCATACGGTTGCAAGGGGATTAGCCTTGCCTTGACCTGCAATGTCGGGGGCTGAGCCGTGAATAGGCTCAAACATAGAGGGGAACTTTCTTTCTGGATTTATATTGGCACCTGCCGCAAGTCCCATACCTCCTGCAATAGCCGCACCAAGGTCGGTGAGAATATCACCGAAAAGATTTGAAGTAACAACTATTTCAAAGCGTTTCGGGTCTTTTATCATAAACATACTTGCCGCATCTACAAGGTAAGAATAGGTCTTGACCTCGGGGTAGTCATGTCCTACCTCCTTAAAAATTTCATCCCAGAATACCATGGAATAGTTAAGAGCATTGCCCTTGCTGATGCTGGTCAGACTCTTGCCCTCTTTTTTTGCAAGCTCGTAAGCATAGCGGATAACTCTTTCACATCCCTTGCGTGAGAAAACACCGTTTTGAATAACCACTTCGTTTTCCTGTCCCTTGTAAAGCCAGCTTCCGCTTCCCGCATATTCGCCCTCGGTGTTCTCTCTTACAAACACCATGTCGATATCCTCTGCCTTTACGTCCTTTAAGGGGGTGGGAGCACCCTTTAAGAGCTTAACGGGACGAAGATTTATGTATTCGTCAAACTTCTTTCGGATTATGAGAAGTAAATCCCAAAGAGATATGTGGTCGGGAACACCCGGCGCACCTACTGCACCAAGGAATATAGCATCAAACTTCGAGAGCGTCTCAATTCCGTCCTCTGCCATCATTCTGCCTGTCTCTTTATAATACTCACATCCCCAAGGAAAATAAGTGAATTCAAACTTAAAGCCCCCGTCCTTACGGCTTACCTCTTCAAGAACACGAACGCCCTCGGCTATAACCTCGGGACCGATTCCGTCACCTGCAATGACTGCTATCTTGTGTGTTGTCATATTTTTTTACCTCCGTTTTTTATTATACTAACACATATTGATATATTTGTAAAATAAATAATTTCTTGACAAATATAAAAAATATTTATAGAATATAAGGGGTGATAATATGAATTTAGTACAGCTTAAATATTTTCTTGCCGTTTCGGAATACGGTAATATTTCATTGGCGTCAGAGTATCTTAGCGTTTCACAGCCTACACTTTCAAGTGCAATAAAGGAGCTTGAAAAGGAATTCGGTGTAACACTTTTTAAAAGACATCACAGAGGAGTAGCACTAACCGAAGAGGGGGAAATCCTTTTTAAAAGAGGAGGAGAGCTTCTCATAAAAGCAGAAGAAACCGTGAATATAATGCACGACTTCGGAAAGAAACGAAAAAGTCTGAAGCTCGGTGTACCTCCTATGATAGCGTCATTGATACTCCCTAAAATTTTTGAAGGATTTTTTGAAAAAAATCCCGATATACTTCCTGCCATAAGAGAAGGGGGAGGAGAAGAGCTTTTTGCAAAGCTTTCGGAGGGCAGTGTGGACATGATATTCGTGCCCCATAACCGCCCCATAGAAAGCGGATATTCTTCAATAGAGCTTAACCAAATGGAAACGGTTCTTTGTATGTCGAGAGAGAACACTCTTTCAAAAGAGAAAATAATAGAAGCAAGTCTGCTTAAGGATAGGGAGCTTGTTCTTTTCAATAATAGCTTTTTTCAGACAGGAGAAATAAAAAAATGGTTTGCAAACGGCGGTGTTACACCGAATATCTTTTTGCAGACCGAACAGCTTTCCACACTTTTTGCTATCGTATCAACTACGAATTCCGTGGGCTTTGCCTTCAAAGAGCTTGTGAAGGAAAGGGAAGATATTATATATAAGTCACTTTCTCCGTCACTTTTTTCTAAGGTCAGCCTTGTATGGCATAAGGACGGTTATATGTCGGACAGTATGAAAAGGTTTAAGGGATTTATAAAAGGGATGTAGTCAAAACTACGTCCCTCTTTATTCTATATTCCCATAATATTCAATTTCTCCGTCGGATTTTATCCACATAACCGAGATGCCCTCAAATTGACGAAGCATTTTTTTACCCTCTTCTATCGACGTGTTAAATAGTGCGGTTGACATAGCATCAGCCCACCCCGAGTCATCGTAAATGACCGTTACTGACAGATAGTTTTCACTTGGGAAAAGCGTGTCGGGAGAAATAATATGGTGGTATCTTTTACCCTCATATTCAAAGTAACGCTGATATACGCCACTTGTGACAACGCTTGTGTCAGAAACGCTTACCGCCTTTATAACGCTGTTGTCGTAGGGGCTTTGTATTCCAATCTTCCAGCCTTTTCCGTTTTTGTCACCGAGAACGAGCACGTTACCGCCGAGGTTTACCGTCATGTCGTAGCCTTTGAGCCTTTCACGCAGAACGTTTGCAACGTACCCTTTTGCAATAGCCCCGAAGTCAAGAATGAGGTCAGGGTCGAGAAGAGCCACAGTATTTCCCGAAATCTCAATATTGTTTACGTCGGTGTGCTTTGCTTTTTCTTTAAGGTATTCGATGCTTGGTAGATACGGACTGTCGCTTTCCCTTGCCTTGTGCCACTCTTCCAGCACCGATCCCATGGCAATATTACATTTGTTGTTCGTAACGTTGGCTACCTTTATTCCAAACCCGATTACTTCAAGAAGCTCGTCGCTGACAGTAAGAGCCTTGCTTTTGTTGAGAACAGCCCCCTCACCGTTTTGAGAGTGGATATCGAGAGCGTTGTGGTAAAGTGAGAGCGTGTCCTCTATTATCTCACAAGCCTCATTGAACTCTTTCTCAGAGTCGAAGTATCCGTCTACACTCACAACAGTATCAAAATATCCGAAAATCTGTGTAGAGTATTTTTGAGGTGAGCATGAGACAAGAAAGAGGCAGAAAAAAATCAGTATAAGCCTTTTCATAAAATATCACTTTTCATTATTTTTCTAAAATGTGGGAAGAGTGCTTTAAGTAAAGCGGCATTCACAACCCCGAAGAGAACTCCCGATACTATGAGCAATGGAAGATAAGGGAGAAAGGATACGCCACCGTAGAAAAAGCAGATGACGAGAAATTGTATAAGGTTGTGACAAAGGGCACCCACTACCCCAAGAAAGGATAAGCTTGCATCCTTGTTAATTGATAGAACAATGATAATGAGCGTTATTGACGCTACTCCCCCCGAAAGGCTGAGCACACCTGCCATAACGCCACGGGTGGCAAGTGAAAAGAGCGCCTTTAAAATCACAATACCGTAAGCAGTTTTTTTAGATATAAAAAAGATAGAGAGCATCACCGCAACGTTGGAAAGCCCCAGCTTTACTCCGGGACAAGCGGGTAGTATGACAAAGCGGTTTTCTATAAAGGAGAGCACCAGCGCAAGAGCCGTCATAAGAGAGGTGAGAGTGAGTATTCTTGTTTTCATTTCAGTTCACCGTGTCGGCGTCGCCGTCCCTTCCCGTGATTTTCAGGGCAGTTTTATTGGGCAGGCACGCCGCCCATTCGCCCGACAGAGATAGCTTTCCTGTTTTTATACACACCTTGTCCGGACAGTCGGACTCCTCGAAATACGCCGACTTACCGTCACCCTTGATCGTGACGCCGTTTTCGAGAGTGAGAGAGAAGCTGTCCTTTAATAGATAGCTGTCATAAAGCTCTCCGTCAATCCAAATCTCAACTTTGTTTCCCGATACCTTGGGTACAAAAAAGAAAAGGAGCAGAGATACGCTGAGCAGCACAATAATAAATATTAAGCTTTTTTTCGTTATAAATTTTCTTTCCATAATATAAATTATATAACAAAGATACTTTAGGGTCAAGAATTTTTTGACAAATGAATAATGATGTTGTATAATGAGTTTTAAAGAATTAAATTAACCAAAGGAAATAAAAATGAATTTTTTAATAAGAGAAATAAAGAGCGATGATAACAAGGCGCTTGCCCGACTTATCCGATATAACCTGAAAAACCACGCACTTGATATTCCCGGTACTGCCTATTTTGATTCATCTCTTGACAGTCTTTCCGATTTTTACTGTGAAAATGCAAGGCGTGGCTACTACGTTCTCACCATGGATGGTAACGTAGTGGGCGGAATAGGACTTGCTGAGTTCACTCCCTTTGAGGGCTGTGCCGAGCTTCAGAAGCTTTACCTTGACGACTCGGTCAAGGGTATGGGCTGGGGCTATAAGCTTATCGCTCACGTGGAAGACAAAATGAGAGAAAAAGGCTATACTTCGTCCTACCTTGAGACTCACGACAACCTGAAGATAGCAATGCACACCTACGAAAAGTGCGGATATAGGAAAATCAAACGTCCCGACGCCGTAGTTCACGGCGCAATGAATAATTTTTACTATAAAGAATTGTGAGGAATATGCGATGAATTTACTTTTAACCTTTATCGTGGGAATTATCGAAGGTATCACCGAGTGGCTTCCCATAAGCAGTACGGGGCATATGATACTCTTCAACGAATTTTTCCCTCTCGACTTTGAGAAGGACTTTTACGACCTTTTTCTTGTCGTTATTCAGCTTGGTGCAATTTTAGCGGTAGTTATGATTTATTGGAATAAGCTTTTTCCCTTCTCCTTCAAAAAAGGGGAGAGCTTTATAAAGAAAGACATCTTTTCTTTGTGGATTAAGATAGTCATCTCCTGTCTGCCTGCCGCAGTCATAGGAATACTTTTTGAAGACGTGTTCGACCGCCTCTTTTATAACGCCACCTCAGTTGCCCTTGCCCTTATTATCTTCGGCGTGCTATTTATACTTGTCGAAATCCTCAATAAAAAGATACCTAAAATCAATTCTATTGCCGAGATAGGCATAAATACAGCCGTTCTTATAGGTGTTTTTCAGGTGCTTGCCGCCGTTTTCCCCGGTGTGTCACGCTCGGGTGCTACCATTCTCGGTGCTATCCTTATTGGAGTATCAAGAACTGTTGCCGCAGAATATACCTTCTATCTTGCAGTTCCCGTTATGGCAGGAGCAAGTCTCTTAAAGCTTGTGAAGTTCGGCTTTGACTTTACTGCTCTTGAATTTACATATCTTATCGTCGGAATGCTCACCGCCTTCGTTGTGTCTGTCTTTGCTATTAAGTTTCTTGTGGGCTACGTGAAGAAGCACGACTTCAAGGTTTTTGGAGTGTATAGAATAATTCTTGGTATTTTAGTGCTTTTGCTTTTGTAAAAGGTCTTGATTTTTATTTCAAAAAGGAATATACTAAGCTTAAAGAAAAGGAGTGTTGAAAATTGAATTACTATCCTATAACTATTGCGGGAGTAGACAGAAAGCTCCCTATATGCAGAGTAAACGATGACCTTTATATCGGTGCTTTCGTTATTTTCGGAGATGCTGAGCTTACCGTTGCGGCTGCAAAGGCTCTTCTTGACCGTGCTCCCGAATATGATTACATAATTACCGCCGAGGCGAAGGGTATACCCCTCGTTCACGAAATGGCAAGACAGGCAGGGGACGAAAAGTATATGCTCGCCCGTAAAAATCCCAAGCTTTATATGACGGGAGTTTTCGAGGTAGACGTTACCTCAATCACTACCGCCAAGGAGCAGAAGCTCTACCTTGATATCGAGGACGCCAACATGATGAAGGGAAAGAGAATACTCATCGTTGACGACGTTATCTCTACCGGCGAGTCCTTGAAGGCTATTGAAACCCTCGTTGAAAAGGCAGGA
>JAZNZV010000096.1:0-5940 GCA_045595105.1 Eubacteriales bacterium
TGACGCAGTTTGTGAGTAGAAAGTCCTCTGCCTGAAAGACCTGCCAGCGACAGATATTTTTTTACCATCCATTGAACGGTCTTGTTGCTTATTCGTTCGCTGTTGCGACTGACAAAGAGAGCGTTTGGCTCTTTGCACTTCATGGATTTTCTTATTTTAAAATATTTTTCAAGTGCATCAATGCACATGTCGTTAATATATACTGTGCGTTGCTTGTTTCCTTTTCCTGTGACAATAAGCTTTCTTTCTTTTAAGTCCACGTGCTGAAAGTCGAGACCTACAAGCTCTGATAAACGCATACCGCAATTTAAAAAAAGTACAATAATTGCATAATCTCTCACTCTGTTCTCGCTGGAGGTATCGCTTTCAATAGTGTCAAGGAGCCTTTTAGATTCCTCCAAGGACAAGTATTTGGGGAGAGCTTGCTTTACGTTTGGGGAGGTGATGTCGGCAGCGGGATTATCTTTTATCTTTTTTTCTTTCTTTAAAAAGCCGTAGTATCCTCTGATTGCGACGAGCTTTCGTGCTCTTGATGCAGGTTGGTTTGCACGGTCAAGTGCAACGTGCAACATATAATCGTATATATCTTCACTTTTTATTGATAAAACGAAATCCATTCCGATTTTATCAATATCTACCGCTTTTTCATCAACATGATTTTTTTTAGCCCATATGTATTTGAAAAAATTACAAATGTCGAGACAGTATTCATTCACCGTCAGGTCAGAACGATTTTCTATTATCTTTTTTTGCATTACAAATTCTTTTAAAAATGTGGGTGCTTCTGTGTAATTCAAAATATTCACCTCTGATTTATTTTAACATACATTTAATTTTTTTACAATAACAAAAATACCTTTGACATAAATAACTTTTTGTGATAATATATCTGTTGAGGTGAAAATATTGGCGAAGACCAAAAAAATTACAATATGCAATTATGACGTCATATATAATAAAACGCATAAGCCGTCTGCTATCTATAAATATTTTCAGCAGATAGCAACGGAAGACCTTGATACTTTTGGTCTTGACTCTGAATCGCTTTTTGATAAGGGACTTGCATTTGTTTTGGCAAGAATGAAAACCGTATTTTACAAGGCTCTTAGTTGCTATGAGTCCCTGACCTTGACTTCTTGCCATCGCCGTACTAAAGGGGTAAGCTTTATCAGAGATTACGTGCTTTATAGTGGTGACGAAAAGGTTGCTGAAACAAGCTCGTATTGGGTACTTATAGATATTGATTCACGAAAAATATGCCGTCCTTCGCTTATACAATCTGATTCGGTGTTAAATGAGCTTTGTTCCTTTGAAATTGATGACAGATTTTCTTTTCCCGAAAATACCAAAACAGCTTTTTATCTTTACAAAGTAGTGTTCTCTGATATAGACGAAAATCATCATATGAACAATACCCGTTATCCTGATATTTGTCTTGATGCGATTAATGGGATAGGCGAGAATGAGTTTGTGTCGGAAATCAGGATAGATTACTTAAACGAGGCAAGGCTATCGGATGAGCTTGTGTTGGAGCATACAATCGTCTCACAAGATGGATGCTATTTTTACCGTGCCGAAAATAAAACAACTTCGGCAAAATGCTTTGATGCGATCATAAAAATAAATAAAATATAAGGAGAATGATTATGAGATTTATTGTTGTGAAAGATTATGAAGAAATGTCAGCGGTTGCAGCGAAAATAGTTGCATCTCAGATGACACTTAAGCCCGATTCTATACTCGGACTTGCAACCGGTACTACTCCAATTGGTATGTATCAGAATCTTATCGAAATGAACAAGAAGGGCGAAATTGATTTTTCTAAGATAAAGACATTTAACTTAGACGAGTATTATCCTATCAAGCCCGATAATGACCAAAGCTATAGATATTTTATGAATAAACAGCTTTTTGATCACGTTAACATTGATAAGGCAAACACAAGAGTTCCCAGCGGTATAGCTGAGGATCCTGTAAAGGAGGGCGCTGATTACGATGCAGCAATTGATGCGGCAGGCGGAATTGACCTCCAAATTCTTGGAATAGGAAGAAATGGACACATCGGTTTCAACGAGCCCGACACAGACCTTATTGCAGGAACACACCGTACAATGCTGACACAGGATACAATAGAAGCTAACTCAAGACTTTTCAATAGTATCGACGAAGTACCAACTCAAGCTATTACTATGGGTATGGTTTCAATACTCAAGTCGAAAATGATAGTTCTTCTTGCTAATGGAAAAAATAAGCATGAAGCTATCAAAAAGCTTACCGATGATACAATCACAACCGCCAACCCCGCAACATTCCTTAAAACTCATCCCAACGTTGTAGTTATCTGCGACGAAGAATGCTATAACGGCTAAATAGTAAGACCGAAGAAACTCACTTCTTCGGTCTTATTTTAATATGTATAGTCGGTATACATTGTTATCATGTCATAGATGGGGCTATACTTTGTTTCGCCGTAGCCCGTTACAGCAATGTAGGTTTTGCCTCTTTTTTTTGCAAAGCTTACAAGGCAATGATGTGACTGATAAGTGTAACCTGTCTTTCCTCCACAGATTTCCATGCCATCTATTTGGTTGCTTTTAACCTTGTTAAACATAGTGGAATAAAAATCAATGGGCTTTTGTACTCCGTCTGTTTCGGTAGTTCCGGTAGTCGTATATTTGTAGGTTGAAAGGATTTTTCGGCACATTTCATTATGAATGGCATAATCGAGAATAATGCCCATGTCATAAGCGGTTGTATAATGATTATCGTCATGCAGTCCGCTTGTGTTTGTGAAGTGGGTATCTATCAACCCAAGCTCTTCTGCCTTTTCATTCATCATTTTAACAAAGTTTTCTTCGCTTCCTGCTACGTATTCCGCAATAGAGACAGTTGCGTCTGCGCCGGAGGGAAGAATAATTCCATATAAAAGATCCTTTATAGTTACCACGTCTCCGGATTTAAAACCCGTTACTGTGGCATTTTGTAAATACAGAGGATTGATAATTTCAAAAGTCATTGTAAAGGTATCGTCAAAATCTACGATGTTTTCTACTGCAACAATAAGTGTCATAACTTTTGTCATCGATGCAGGAAACATGCGTTCTTGTGAAGCTTTTCGAGCTAATACCTTTCTGTCGTCAACGCAGTAAAGAAGAGCGTATTGACTGTTGATTTTTGAGTATAACTGCTCAGAAAAATCATCGTATATAAGTGGCTTGGGAAAGTATTCTGCTTCGTTTTCCGTAGATGCCTGAACTCCGCTGTTTGGTAGAAGGTTACTGTAATCATCGAGAACAGCAATATCTTTTGGCATTTTACCGTCGGGTAGAAGGGCATCAATTCCACGAATAATGATTTTTATAAAACCTACCATAAGTAAGATGGAAAAAGCAAGAAGTAAAATCAAAATGGCTAGTCTGTCATATCTGAATTTTCTTTTTTTCTTGTTCATTAGTTGGCTCCGAGTTTTTTATTACAACTATGATAACATATTTTGCTTGTTTTGTCGATACTGTATTTTAAATTTGTGCCTCTTCTTTTAATTTCTTGGATACTTTGTTCATTACGAAGAAATAAATAGAAGTATTTGCAATAAAGGTGATAGCCCAGCTTACAGGGTAAGAAATATATAACGTTTCGAGAGTTGGGAAAGCGGCAAAGGCTGTGTATACCCAAAGTACTCTGAAGGCACATACGCCGATTATTGAAACTATCATTGGCAACGTAGAACGTCCAAGACCTCTCAAGCAGCCTGTCGATACGTCCATGAAGCCTCCGATAAGGAAGCCGGGAACGAGTATTCCGACTTTTACAATAGCGTATTCTATGACAGTTGTATTGTTTGAGAAAAGTCCGAGAAGCGGGCGTCTGAATAAGAAAATAGTGCCACCTACAAAGAACCATATTATCAAGTCAAGAAGTATTGCATTGAAGAATATAGGGCGAAATCTTTTATAATTTTTAGCGCCGTGGTTTTGACTTGTGAACGTCATAGCGGCATGATAAACGCTCGCTTGAGACATAGAAAGTAGGTTGTCAAGATTGGTTGCAATTCCGTTACCGGATACGGCATAGTCTCCAAAAGTATTTATCGATGACTGTATAAGAGTGTTCGACAGTGCATACATGCACGAATTAATGCCTGAGGGGATTCCTATTCGAGCAATTTCGACAGCTGTTTTCAAATGAAAGCTCAAACGTTTCGGGTCGAGATTGCAAATGCCCTCTATTTTTGTAAGGGATATAAGAACGAGGAGGGCAGAGACGTAATTGGAAACCGTTGTGGCTATGGCAACACCTGCAGCGTCAAGGTGAAATACAACAACAAATATTAGATTGAGAACAACGTTCACTATTCCCGACACTATCATAAAGTACATGGGTCTTTTTGTGTCTCCAACGGAACGCAATATTGACGAGCCAAAATTTGTCATAAGAATTCCAGGTACACCCAAGAAATAGATTTTAACGTATATTATGGCTTGCGGTAGTGTGTTTGTGGGCGTATTCATAATTTTTAACATAGCCTCACATGAGAAAAAGCCGATTGCAGCAGCTATAAGACCTCCGAACAATGCAAGAAAAACAGCAGTGTTAACACCATTTTTTGCACCATCTCTATCGTTTGCACCTACTCTGTTTGCTACAACTACGTTTATACCTACCGATAAACCGATAAAAAAGTTTACAATAAGATTAATGAGAGAGGTTGATGCGCTGACACCTGAAAGAGCGGCATCACTTCCGAATTTTCCCACAACCATAATGTCGGCGGCATTGTATAGAATCTGAAGGCAGTTAGTTAAAATTATCGGAACGCAAAACAATGCCATGTTTTTGAAAAGGTTGCCTTCAAGTAAATCCACGTGTCGTTTGAGACTCATTTTAATTCTCCTTTTTAAAGTATCTTGATAATACCATGGCTATTACTATAAATCCAATATATCCAAAAGCGGGATAAACTGTGCTAATCAGTTCTTTAAAGCCGAAGGAACTGAGGGCAACACACAGTACGGAAATTAAAGTACAATAAATTGTTTGCTTGACTTTTGAACTTTTGAAAATTTCAGCAATAGGAAATAGTGAAGCAAGAGAAGCTCCAATCATTGCGAAAATCAGAAGAACCGAATATACGCTTCCCAATGCACCGTTTAAATTATTTACCACGGTTATCATAGGAAGGTCAGAAAGCTCTGCTCCTGTGCAAGAGAAGACGCTGACAAGAATAGCGCATCCTAATATAAAGAGAAAGGCGCAGGCAACAACCGAGCTAACAGCAAGCTTTTTTGTATTTTTAATTTGTCTGGAAAGGGAAGCAAAAACTCCTATCCCTGCAATGAAATTGTATGAAACAAACACAACAGCTGAAAACAAGGCAGGCAACAGGTTGCTATTCGTTGCTTCGGGAAGCGTGATACCGCATTTTGAATAGGAGACGATTGCAATAACAATAACTGACACGGTAAGTATAGGCACCGTCGCAGAAAATACTGAAACTATCCATTTTACACCCATGATAGATACTACTGTTATAAGTGTTGCAAATATTATACCGATAAGCGTTTTGTTAATTTGAAATGCTTGATTTACCAAAGACTGAACGCCTGCCGTCATAATAACGTATATAGAAAAATAAAAAACAGTTTCAATGGCTATGAGAGTTTTTTTGAGAACAGGACTATCCTTACCTGTAATAATTGTTTCAAACGAATGGGACTTAGTCTTTATTCCGTTTTTTATGATAGCGAAAGTTAAAAAGCTAATAGCAATGACTGCAACCAGCAGACCTATAAATCCGTGCGCTCCGAATTTGCCGAAAAATTGCCACAGCTCTTGTCCCGAAACAAAGCCGGCACCTATAAAAGCGCCGACTATGGTGAATGCCACTGAAATGACATTTAATCCTTTCATTGATTGTTTTCCAAGTCGGATCGTAGCCAT
>JAZNZV010000097.1:0-2534 GCA_045595105.1 Eubacteriales bacterium
CATATCCTTTATTACTCGGGTAAGCACGTGACCGATATGAGGCTTACCGTTAGCCGTAGGAGGTCCGTCGTAAAATACGTAGGGACGGCTCTTGTCGGCAGAATTCATGGATTTTTCAAAAATCTTGTTTTCTTTCCAGAATTTTTCAATATTCTTTTCTCTCTCGACGAAATTCATATTCGTCGGAACCTTATTATACATCTATATATCCTCCGGAAGATTTATAGTTTTTTTCATAAATTTTATTTTATCATAAAAAAGTCTTAAAGTCAATCGATAATTCCTATTTTCTTTAACCACTTATCTTCAATAGTATAGTGGGTGCAGTCTATTTCAAGTGAGTACACCTTGTCCGACCATTTATAGACAGGATAAGAGGAAACAAAAGGCTCACTTACATCAAACAGGGCTATTACCTCGCCCTGATACACGCCCTGCTCAAAGCCAAGCTCCTTGGGCTCTCTGCCGTAGAACACGTAAAATGCAAAGTCAACGGCATCGTCTCCCGTCAGCTTTTCGGCGCTTTCTAAGTATTTTTTGCTGACACGCCCGTTTTTGTCAAGCTCAGAGCGATGAACGTACAAAAACTCCCCACAATTCTCAAAAGTCACGTCGAGGCTCTTATATTCTTCGATAACGTAGTAGGTGTCCCCTGCGAGAATAATATTGTCACTCCCCTTGACAGAGAGGACGTCTGAGCCGAGTATTGCCCCGATTTTACTTCCTACGCCAAGGTCGGAATAGCGGTAGGAATTTTCAATGGGATAAAACACCTTTCCGTCCGAACGGGTGATAACACCTGTTTCTTCCTCTGTAAAGGTATACTGTTCCGAGCAAGCACAAAAAAGAAATAATAAAAGCAATATTACAATAACATTTTTAAAAACAGTCTTCATAAATATTCTCCTTGTCTTTATAGATACTATCATATTTCCCTTCTGTTTTCAAGTCATTATAAGCTAAAAGGCAGTAAAAACTCTTAGAGTTTCTACTGCCTTTCTTGTTTTTGTAATTTGTTTTATTCAGATGCTTCGGCAAGAGTAACATCAAGCTCGGTATAATCGCCGTCACGGTATACCTTGACCTTGACTACGTCGCCCGGTTTCTTAGTGTCGATGAGTTCAATGAGCTCGTCGTCGGTTGTAATCTCCTTGCCGTCAAAGGAAACTATAACGTCGCCCGACTTCATGCCAGATTTCTGTGCGGCACCGCCCTGTGATAAGAACACCACGAGAACGCCCTGAGGAAGCTTGAACTGTCTTGCCTCAGCTTTGGTGATTTCACGGTAGGTTATTCCAAGGGCAGCCTTACCTGTTACAAAGCTGTCGGCAGGTCTTTCAACTACTGCTCCGTTTTCACAAATCTGGTCTACAAGTGACATAACACCGTTGATAGGAAGTGCAAAGCCTATTCCCTCGTAGCCCGTTGAAGAAAGCTTTAAGGTGTTTATACCTATTACCTCGCCTCTTGAGTTGAGAAGAGGACCGCCCGAGTTACCGGGGTTGATAGCTGCATCTATCTGTATAACCTTCATTATCTTCTGAGTTCTGCCGTAGTAATCGGTAATAGCTATCTCACGGTCAACCATGGATACCATACCTCTTGTTGCAGTTCCTGCAAGGTCGATACCCGAGGGACAGCCGATAGCAATGACAGTATCGCCCGCAACCACTGCA
This sequence comes from Eubacteriales bacterium, assembly GCA_045595105.1. Lineage (GTDB taxonomy): Bacteria > Bacillota > Clostridia > Oscillospirales > SIG627 > RGIG6353. The sequence goes on from JAZNZV010000097.1 coordinate 1,677, forward strand.
TCGGAGTTGCCTATAACGAGTGCGGGAAGGTTTGTCGCTTCAATCTTGAGTACAGCTACGTCGGAAAGTGCGTCAAAGCCCACCGTCTCAGCATCATACTCAGTTCCATCGGAAAGGATTACCTTAACGCTTACTGCGTCCTCAATAACGTGATAGTTTGTAACGATATAGCCATCCTCGGTTATAATAAATCCCGAGCCAACGCCTTCATAGGTCTGAGTTCCATAGAAGGAGTAATACTCCTCTATCATTGTCTTTATTCCCACAACGCTGGGCTTGGCAAGTGCGATTATCTCCTGACTTGAAAGCTCTTCACCCGAATACTCGGCTACGATTTCGGGAACGTCGGTCTTATCGGTTTTCGTTACTTTTTCGCTGATAGTAACGCCTGTGGGAACCGAGCTCTTATCGTTATTGAAAAGTGCCTGTATAGGTGAGCCTTCCTCGTGGTACTCACTTGTAAAGTAGTAAGTAGCAAAAGCCGTAAGGGTTATTACAAACAAGAATGACATTACAATAGCAAGCGCCTTCATTCCCCTGCCACGGTTTTTCGACTTTTGTTCATATCTCTCATAGTTCCACTTCTGAGAAAATCCGCCATAGGTATTCTGAGGTCTTGGAGGCGGTGGAACGTCGCTTGAGGGTTCAGTCGTATTCTCAACCACATGAGGCTGAGGGGGAATATTGCCCTCTTCTTTGTTCTCGTTATTATCAATAGAATTAATTTCGTTTTCCGAAAAATCATTTGTTTCAAAATCTTTTTCTGACATAAAGGTTCCTCCTTTGGATTTTTCGGTTATATCATAACACCTAATTTTTAATAAATAGTTATCATTTTTTATATTTTAATAGAATTTT
>JAZNZV010000098.1:0-5045 GCA_045595105.1 Eubacteriales bacterium
CTCTTCAGAATTATTGCGGGACTTGACAAAAAGTTTTCAGGCACCTGCAACGTAGAAGGTAAAATTTCCTATATGTTTCAGGAAGACCGACTTTTCCCGAACTCTACCGTCCTTGAAAATATTCTCGCCGTCACCTCTGATGAAGCTTTAGCCGAAGAACTCCTTGACAAAGTGGAGCTGTCCGATACACAAAGCCTTTTTCCCCACACACTCTCGGGTGGCATGAAAAGGCGAGCAGCCCTTGTTCGTGCCCTTGCCGCCGACTTTGATATATTACTCATTGACGAGCCCTTCACTGGACTCGACGAAGAATTAAAAAGAAGAGTAGCAGAGAAGGTGAAAGAAAGAACCCTTGATAAAACCCTTCTTCTCATAACCCACTCCGAGGCAGAAGCCAAACTCCTCGACTGTAAAATAATATCACTAATTTAAAAGCCTCGTCATGAGGCTTTTTGTTTTACACTAATTAGAATCAATGAAGATTTTGCCCGTGCAAAATCAACCAAAATTTTCACGAAGTGAAACATCATTTGCCGTGAGGCAACATCATTGCGAAGCACATCGTTTGTTCTTTTGAACAACATCATTTTGCGTCAGCAAACATTTTTCACCTTGTGGTGAAAAATTGTGTAACTTTACACAAAATTTTCCTTGACTTTGTAAATTTTCTGTGATAGTATTATGTTAAAGTAAAATTGTTATAGTGTATCTTCGGATAAACTTTCCGATTTTACAAAAGAAATCATCAGTTTTCCTTAAAGCAGGGAACAAGTACTCGAATAGGGTACCCTATTCCTTTTTATGCTGTCTTACCGCAGCATAATGATTCTCTATTGGAGACAGAGAATTTGCCCACAGAAAGCTGGAAAAAATTTAATATTTTAGGAGGAAACCATGGCTCAATGGAAAAACTACCGCTATCTTACCGTGGCGGTAATGGCAATGGTGCTTGTAGCACTCTTTGCCCTCACAACCTTTGCTGCTGACATCGCCGGCGGATTTGGTAAAATTTACCTTCCCGACGATAACAACACCTATAAAGCAGCATCAGTTACTATTAACTCTGACGGAACGGATATTGCTGTTGACACAGAAAACGCAATTACCCTTTCTGCCACCACTAACACGGACCTTGCAGGTCTCTACGCTGTGTCAAGCGACGACTTCGCAACCTACACCACAGTTTATGTGTACGGTGACATCGCTGACAGAAACAACTATTACAACAAGTGGGTGTCAGGTGATTTAAACCCTGTAACTGGTACTGACTCTTGTGTAATAGCAAATGCCTTGAAGGGTATTCAGCAGGCTAACTATTTTATCCCTGGATATTATACTGGTCCCAACGCTTGGAGACCTTGGACTACATCTTATGCTAACTGCCTTACCTCTTATGGTGGAAGTCATTTTACCACAAACACCCGAGAAATTTACGTATTCACACGTACTTGGGACGAAGCGATAGCTGAAATTCCTGCTGTTGCTGAGACAAATGCAACAAAAAATGCAACAGCCAAAATGACTTCTGACTATCCCGACCTTACTGTGGATACAGAGGAGTATACTGCTAAGTACGAAGAGGTTTATGCCGAAGAATATGCTGCTCTTGAAGCTACATACAATGCAAATCTTACATCACTCTTCGGTAAGTATTTCAAAGCTGATGATCATACTGCTTTTATTGATGAGGCTACCGAAGAACAGTATAATTCAGATAGAACTACTACGCTCAACAAGTATATCAATATAGCTCAGAATATGCACGTAAAGTATGCTCCCGATAACACTGAAATCACTAAGATTTCCGAAATGGATAATATTAAATTCGGTGGTCTTAGAAGAATGGGCTACTTAAAATATAACGCTGACATTAGCGGTAAGTACGTAGCATACGTTCTTTATGATAACGGAGAAATTAAGCAGCATACGTTTAATACTGGCACCATTACGTTTCAGTCCGGTGATGCAGGTCAGGTTAACACAAACAATTGTTACACCGTAGACTTCACAGCTAAGGATAGCTGGACTCCTGCTCTTACCGATGGATATCTTGTAGCCATGGAGTATTATCCTTTCACGGGCATGAATGACCCCGAACTTTTGGGGCTTTCCGGTGTTACTCCGGCAAATTGCTTGACTGCTAATAATGATTCACTTTATATTTTCAAATTTATTTCTAATACCGTAACCGAACCCACCATCTCGGAAACATTTGATATAGCACTCGCAAATTCGGATGGTACAAATGCCGGAATGTCAGATTATAACATTCAGAAATTCAATGGCAACACCATATGGATGAATGATTATGATCACTTTGTTGAAGTTAAAGTGGATATCGCTATCCCCGGTACTTACGACCTCACCCTTTACGGCTGTAGCCAGAATATGGAAATTTTAACTGTTGAAGTTAAAGAAATAGCAGGTTCCGCAAAGGATTACGCTTTTTGCAATGCAACGACTTGGTCTTATCTTGCCAATGATTGCGGAGATTTAACCTTTGATGAAGTTGGAACGTATACCATTAGGATTTCAGATAAGAATAACCGTTATACAAGCAACCCTGAGACAAGAAATGACCAAATTCTTTTAAAGAGTGTTTCTCTCATTAAGAAAACAGATACACCTAATTATGTAAAGGTTGATGGAACAACTTATACAGGACTTATTCCTTCCGAGACATATATGCTTGCTCCTTATTATGTGAACGGTCCCGATACTGATACAAATAATGTATATACCGTGACAGGAGTTACTTCAATTGATGTTACAGATGAATCGTATTTTGGCGAAGACGCAGTAGGTCTCTATGGCTTGTATCTTCCCGGAGACGGAGTTAACGCAACTGATTCCAAGCCCATTCCTCTTTATATTCGCGGTGCATATGCAGACAGAGCATCTATTGGTTCTGCGGCAAGTAAAAAGAATGGTAACGCTCAAGATTGGTTAGTTGGTAGTTACATCGGTGTAGTTCGAGAGACAGCTGGAACTTATAACGGACAGTACATGTACTACACTCCTACTGCTGCTTCTTATAACTCTGCCGTAGAATATGAAAATATGACCGAAGAAGAGAAAGCGAGCGCAACTGCTCCGGCTAAGTCTTCAGCACAGATTTTAGAAGCAGTTGCCGGAATAGCTGAGTATGTTAATGTTAAATATGCATTTGACGCTACCGAAATTATTCCAATTAGTGAAGTAGAAAAGATGTCATTCTCTAACTATAATAAATATGGTGGAGTATCTTCCTTCAATATTAATTCAGCGAAAGTAAAATGCATATTCTATGTCATGGATAAGAAAGGTAACATTAATGAATATGTTTCCATTAGTGATTACAGAGATTATTCAGGTTCAGGCTATGTTGTAGAAACTGTAAATGTTCAAAGTATAGAAGGACTTCCTGAGGAAGGATGGCTTGTAGGTGTTCAATATTTCCCCTTCAGTGAAGTTGACACTACATCTATAAAGGCTAATTCAGGAAATTGCTTAAGCTTGAGATTTGAGCTTCCTGATGATAATAATTATACAAGTTATTATAAAATCTCTCTTCCTAAGGCAGAGCAGCCCACAGGTATCACCTTTGAAAACAATACACTTTCAGGTATTACCTCGGCTTACACAGTAGCACCCTACACGGTTCTCGGTGCTACAGCCGATGGCGCACTTACGGTTGATGACTACGCTACAGGCTCTTACACATTTGACCCCGAAACACAGTCAGGTCTTTGGGGTGTATACACAACAGCAACCGAAAACTTTGCCGCATCCGACCCTGTTATTGTTTACGTTAAGGGCTCTTATGCAGACAGAAAAGCTCTCGGTGAAGTTTGGGCGGCTGGTGACACTAAGCTTGATGGTACAACCGTTCCCGAAGGCGATAGCACTATAGGAACTGTGAAGGTTGGAAGCAGTGTTGATGAGTTTGTTCCCGGTTTCCTCACACACAATGTTACACTTTATTCTGCTGTTCCCGGTGGTAATATGACGGCAGAAACACATTTTGAACAAGCCTTTATCAATGCACTTTACGAAGCCGCTGACGAAACTGCTAAGCAGAAGGTCGTTGACGAATATAAAAATTATCAGAACTACGTTTACAGATATGCTCTTACCGATAAAGAAGTAATTAATTCCGAAGGAGTTGATTCTATTTCTTTCTCCTTCTTTGGTGCACAGACAGGAAATGCTTCAAGCGTATTCAAGATTGTTGACGGTTCACTTCGTTTTGTCGCATATACAATCGATGAAAACGGTCAGTTGAATGAGTATGTAAGTGACCACTACTTCGATGACCTTATTTTTGATGGCCATGATGGAAATTACTTTACTGTTGATTTCAAGAATACCGAAGCATGGCTTAATAACGATGCTCCTGAAGGATATTTTGTAGCGTATGCTATTTACCCATACTATGGATTCGATAAAGCAGAGAATTACGAAGTAACAGGTGAGGCTACGGGCAAGGCACGTGCCATTATCCGTTCTGCAACCTGGAATATCAAAGAAGATGTGCACGTGACCTTTGGACAGAGCCTCGTACTTGATGGCAAGGTTGGTGTTAAGGTAACTGCTACCAAGCTTGACGATACAGTTACAGGTCTTGCACTTGCAAACGTTGTGGGAACTGATAACTACGTTGATTTTGGTTCAAACGACTACGCTATTTTCTACGTAAATCCCAAGGACGTTGCAACGGCTACTATTTCCTTCAGCGTTAACTACACAGACGCAGAGGGTGCTGCAACCGAAAGCTTTACTATTACAGTAGCTGATTACATCGACGCTCTTCAGGAAGCTGAAACAGACGAAGCTACTCTCGCTCTTGTTAATGCCTTTGAAACCTACTACCTTGCAGCAGAAGCTTACTTCGATGACACAGTTACAGAAGTAGAAACTCTTGGAGATCTTACAGCAGAAGAGCTTGCTGACCTTACAGACAAGAGAGCACGTAATAAGAGCGGAACAGCGGAAACTGAAATAGAGGAGATGACTGTTGGAATTGAATTCTATTCAACCTCTCTTATCCTTGAAGACAATACAAC
>JAZNZV010000099.1:0-3917 GCA_045595105.1 Eubacteriales bacterium
CGAAAGTATCTGTTTTTTTGTTATTACGGTGAATAGGAAGGATTCGAACACCGAGGGGGAATTTTTCGTTAAGAAAACAGTTCAGTGAACTGTTTTTAGAAAAATGTGCGAGGATTTATAATCCGAGCAAAAAAAAGACACGCAAGTGGATTTATCCCTCTTCCTGCGCCATAACAAAAAAGCAGATACGAAAGTATCTGCTTTTTGTTATTATGATTCCAAAACATAAAAGCGGTAAAACTCCTAAGAGTTTTCACAGCCTTTCCCAAACATTTTATTGTAGATAAATATTGCAACGAATATTGAAGTGAAGCCCGACACAAGCTTTCCTACTATCACAGGGAAAACGTAAGAGGGGTTTATGGACATGGTGAATGCCAGATGTCCTGCAAAGGTGAAGGCTCCCGACACCGAAAAGGCAAGGTTTGCTATTCTTCCCTTTTTTTCCATATCACCTACCATGAGATAGCTTGTAGCGACAGTTGCCATAGAAGACAAAAAGCCTATTACCGAGATTTTATCAAATCCCGTTTTCTTACCTATCCAAAGAAGTGGCTTGTTGAGTACTCTCGACAACACGTTTATAAGGGGAAAGGCTCCCGTCATAACGGCAGAAGCGTTTACAACTACCATCATACCGTTTTCAAGGGGGTCAAGACCTTTTACGATGGCTTTACCTGTAAGAAATTCAAATATTCCGAGAGCGAGACCGAGAACTATTATGATTCCAAGCACCTTTCCTATCATAGAAAAGACCTTAACGCAAATATCGGGCACCTTCAAAAGTGCCACCATTACCACTGCGGAAAAGACGGTAACGGGTATCAAATCAATCAAAAGAGACACCATAGGGAGCTTCAGCATAAGTCCCGAAGCAAAGCATCCGACAGGAATGGTAGCTATACCGCAGAGCATACCTATGAAAACGTCGTCATGGTATTCCTTGTCGATAGTCTTAAGAGCAAAAGGAATGCTGAAGGAAATTGTAGCACCCATCATTGCGCCCACCACAAGACCGTTGAAATAGCCTATATTCTCACTTGATGCAAGTGAGAGCGAAAGGGGTGCTGCACCCATATCGTTAGCGATAAACATGCCTATAATTACCGATGGGTCAAAGGGAGTATACCTTGAAACAACAGAGGTGAAGGGTAAGAGAAGCTTTGCGAAAAGAGGAGCCACAAGGAGCATTCCCACCATAGAAAACGCCATAGTGCCCAGAAGCATAACACCCTTCTCAAATTCTTTACCTATTCCAAGATGATTTCCCGTAACAACGTCAAGAGCGGCGATAAGCGAAAAGCATGCCATAACAGTTGACAGTATGTTCATATAATTGCCTCTTCCTTAAATCCGTCCTTTGTAAGAATAACGATATTCTTAAATCCACACGAAATAAGCCTTTCTCTTGCTTCATTATAGCAAATATCAAAATAGTCCTTATCGTGGCAGTCGGAGGTTATACACACCTGACAGCCCAGTCTTTTCAGCTCCTCTATTATAAACGGGGCGAGATAAGGATTTGACCTGTACCCTCTCGATACACAGCCTGTATTAATTTCAAAGACCTTTACCTTCTCGGCGATAGCCTGCACCGCTTCAAGGGCAAGCGCCTTATATTCCTTTGAGTTTTCGTCAAAAATACCCGTTGTTTCGGCGTGCTTTGTCACAAGGTCGAAGTGACCTACGATATCGGTTTTGAAGTCGCCTATTCTGGTGCTCTCTTCGTAAGCCTTTTTTACAAATTTCAGACCGTCACCGCCAAAGTACTTGTCCACCATGTTTTTCACCTCAACGGCACTTCTGTCGAAGGCAACGTACTCGCCGTCCACCTCCATATAGTGGACCGAGGTGATTATATAATCGTAAGGGTCGGGAGACTCGGTCGAATAAAGGTCGAATTCAGCACCGCAGAAAATCTCCAGTCTGCCCTCATATTTTTCTTTCAGTTCTTTTGCTTTTTCAAAATATTCGGGGATAAGATGGGGCTTGACAAAGGGTGAGTCGTAGAACATATTCGCATGTCTTGAAAAGCCGATAGAGTCAAAGGAAAGCTCTGTGGCACGCTCACACATTTCCTCGAGTGTATTTTTTCCGTCGCAATAGACGGAGTGTGTATGTAAATTCTGAAGCTTCAATGTAAAAGTCTCAATCCTTTCGGGTAATGATTTTTTATTTGTCCGTTTACCGCCTTACCACCGCCAACAGGAATGCCCGACGTGGTTATGACAACGTATCCGTTATCGCAGTCGGCGAAGATGCTCTCGCCTCTGAGATAGGAAATAAGTCTGCTGTCGTCTTGGGGTAAATCTATCTTTCTTTTAAACTGTCCTCCCATTGCCGAAAAAAGGCTGTGGTGAGGCTGGATATATCCTTTTTTGACCTCCCCCACCGTAACCCCCACAGAGTAGGTTATCCTGTCGGGCACGGGTATACGTGGGTCGATATATACGATATTATCCTTAAACTTAAAAAGGAACTCCTTGTTGTAGGATACAAGTGTGTCGTCGAGGAAACTTTCGCATTCCGCTCTCTCCTCCTTTGTGAGAGGTGACAGCGCCGATTTCCCTCTGAACTCCCCTCTTTCACCGTCATTCTTCTTCATAAGGGCGGTGAACTGACCCTCACCTGGGGCAATATGGGGATAAAAGCGTCTCATTCTCTCATCTCCTATTCCCGAAACCGTAAAGGGTAAAATTCGGGGGTCGGGACTCACAAGAGTGAATTCGGGGTGGCTTTCAAGAAAGTCCCACACCACGTGTTCGTTTTCTTCCCTTGAAAAGGTGCAGGTGGAATAAAGGAGATATCCTCCCCCTGCAACGGCACGTGATGCGTTATCTATAATCGACCTTTGACGCTGTGCACACATTTCAACGTTTTCCACGCTCCAATCCTTCAAGGCGTCGGGCTCCTTGCGGAACATACCCTCTCCCGAGCAGGGAGCGTCAACTATAACAAGGTCGAAAAAATCCTCAAGGTCACGTGTAAGAGTTTCCACGTCGGTAGAGGTGACAACGGCACCTCTGAGACCAAGTCTCTCAAAGTTACCCGACAGTATTCTTGCACGCTGAGGACTTATTTCATTTGAAATGATAAAGCCTTCGTCAGACAGAAAAGACGCCGCCTGAGTAGACTTCCCCCCCGGAGAAGCGCAGGTATCGAGAATTTTAAAATCGGGCTTAATATTAACGCTTGCCACGGGCACCATAGCGGCAGGCTCTTGCACGTAGATTGCGCCTGCGTGGTGAAGCGGATGCTGACCTATTCTGTCGAAGTCGAAATAATAGCCGTTTTCACAGTATGGCACGGGCTCTGTGTCAAAGGGGAGTGTGTCGGGCTTTTTCAAAGGGTTTATACGAAGAGCCCTTTTGCACTCTCTTTCAAGCTCTTTTTCGTATTCCTGAAATCCTTCGTCGCCAAGCAGCGCCTTCATGCGCTCTATAAACTTTACATCAAGCATTTTATCCCTCCTTTGACGCTAACAATTATATAACAAAGGTAAAATAATATCAAGATAATTTTAAAACTTTCACAAAAATCGTATTGACATTAAGGATTTTTTATGATATACTTCTAAAGCAACGTGCATTGGAGAAGTACCCAAGGGGTTAAGGGGGCAGTTTGCTAAACTGTTAGGTCGGGTTTCCGGCGCGCGAGTTCGATCCTCGCCTTCTCCGCCAAAAAATACTGCAGAGCAATCTGCAGTATTTTTTATCCAAGCCACAGGCTTGGTGATATACACGGCTTTGCCGTGATTTGAAAAGAGAGGTTACTCCACAAAAAAGACTTGTCTTTCGACAAGTCTTTTTTCTTTACCACTTAAGTAGTGGCTGGGTATTATCCTCTCTCAGCTTCCATACATCAACAAAGTCAAATCCTACAAAGCTTTCGGGGTTTGCCATTTCGTCTATTGTAAG
>JAZNZV010000100.1:0-7446 GCA_045595105.1 Eubacteriales bacterium
ATTTATTATGACGTTCCCGCAAAAGCAGGGGACCAGATAGTGGTCATCGTTGAGCAAAAATCAGGCACAGGATACTACGATATAAAAACTCATGAAAGACTAAATTGAAAAATGTATGACAAGAGAAAAATTTTTAAAATATTGCCTTGAAGAATATGGCGTGACCCCCGACTATCCTTGGATAAAAGACCCTGAAACGGCGGTGCTCCGACACGGGAATAACAAAAAATGGTTTGCACTTGTCATGGATATTCCCATGTCTAAGCTGGGGCTGAACAGCGACAAAGTGTCAACTGTGGTAAATATGAAATACTCCGAGGATATGCTTACGGCTTTCGGTCATCCAAAAGGAGTTTTTCCTGCTTATCATATGAATAAGGTACATTGGGTATCTGTCCTTCTCGATATGGCAGATGATAGTACTGTAAGCCTTATTCTCGACGAAAGCTTCAACTTGACAAAAAAGTAAGAGTATTATATACTTGTAGGGTAGGAAAGGCGGATACTAAAATGACAAGATTAATTTTGATAAGACATGGCGAAAGCGTAGCTAATAGTAAAGATATGTTTGCAGGACATCTGGACATTGACCTGCACCCCAACGGAGAAAAGCAGGCTCAGATTACTGCAGAATATATAAAGAATAATTTCAAGGTTGACAAGGTTTATTCCAGCGACTTGAAGCGTGCCTATTTTACAGGTAAGGCAGTAGCTGACCTTTTGGGTATGGAGGTAATAAAGCACCGTGGCATGCGTGAGATAGCGGCAGGTAAATGGGACGGAATGATATTTCGTGATATAGTTCATACCTACAAAGAGGACTATTCTTTGTGGCTCAACGATATAGGCAACGCAAAGTGCACCGATGGGGAAAGCGTCAGAGAGCTTGGCGAGCGTATAATGAAGACGCTCACCGAAATTGCCGAAAAAGAAGAGGGAAAAACTGTGGTCGTGGCAACTCACGCTACTCCTATCAGAGTAGCAAAAGCCATTATCGACTATGGCAGTGTTGACGAGATGAAAAAAGTTCCCTGGTGTTCAAATGCATCGATATCGGTTTATGAATATGACGGTGGAAAATGGACATGCAAGATGTATAGCCATGACAGTCACTTGAAGGATTTAGTCACAGTCCTTCCCGGCAACGTATAAAAGAGCGGTTTACCGCTCTTTTTCCATTTCAAGAAATATGCAAAGGACGAGCGGGAAGAGAAACGCTCCCGTTACTCCCATATAGAGAAACCCTGCTGAAATCGCCACAACGGACAAAAGTGGGTGCAGTCCCACAAAATCTCCAAGGATTTTCGGCTGAATTATTTCTTTTATAATACTGATAATTAAAAATATAACGATTATTTTTATACCCAGCCCTCTTGACCCAAGACAGATTTCGTATATTCCCCAAGGAACGAGAACGGTTCCAATGCCCACAACCGGCAGGATATCAAATATAGAAATTATCAGCGCAAGTATAAAAGAGAATCGAATACCGAGTATATTAAATGACAGAAACAGACCTGCAAAGGTAAATATAAAGAGTATTGAATAAAGCTTTAAGTAACCGAAAATAAGCTTTTTAACAGCCTTGATCAGTCCGAATAGGTAGGAGGACTTTTTTGATTTTAAAAGAAAAAAACGCTTTAGCCCTTCGTATTCCGACGTGAGATAAAACGATGCAAAAAGGAGAATGCTTACAGAAATCAGTATTTTGGGAAAGAAAGAGCCAATTGAAGAAAAAAAGGAAGGAATTTTTTCAACAAGTCCTGAAAAAACCTTAAAGTCAAATTTTTCTATCCATATGTAAAAGAAATCGAATTCGTATCTGATTTTATTAAAAATATGAACTATACCCGCTGAAATAATAACGAGAAAAATGAAAATGAAAAATAGGGCCGATAGCTTTTTTGGTATAGAAAAGCGTTTTTTTAAAAACGTAACAGGCTTTTGTAAAATAGAGGAAACGAAGAAAGCGATACCAAGAGGGCAGAGAAGAGGGAAAAACTTTTCAAAAAGCGGGGGAAGCATCAGGAGAAAAGCAAGAGAAAACAGTAGGTATTTGTAATTTTCTTTTGATAAAAACATACTTTTCTCCTTTTTTGTACTTTTTCTATTGAAAAACCGAAATTTGTGTGATAAAATAAAGTAATACTTTTATGGAGGACAACAAATGATTAACGTTGCAATACTTGGCTTTGGCGTTGTAGGCTCGGGCGTTGGCGAGGTCATTAGTATGAATAACGAAAAACTTGCAAAAGCACTCGGACAAGATATCGCCGTAAAATATATTTTCGATAAGCGTGAATTCCCCGGCACCGTTTGGCAGGACCTTGTGGTTCACGATATAGACGTGATTATGAACGATCCCGAGGTGGACGTGGTGGTTGAATGTATGGGTGGCGCACATCCTGCCGTTGACTTCTCACTTGAAGCCTTGAATAAGGGTAAGCACGTGGTAACCTCTAATAAGGAGGTCGTTGCAAAATTCGGTCACGAGCTGATTAAGACCGCAAAGGCAAACGGCGTGGGCTATATGTTTGAAGCAAGTGTTGGCGGAGGTACTCCTGTTATAAGACCTCTTGTCAGATGCCTTGCTGCAAATGAGTTTGACTCTGTGTGCGGAATTCTTAACGGTACTACTAATTATATACTCACCATGATGAATAAGTATTCCGAAAGCTTTGAAACAGCCCTTAAATCTGCGCAGGAAAAGGGCTATGCCGAGCATGACCCCTCCGACGATATCAACGGCGTTGATACCTGCCGTAAGATTTGTATCCTTTCGGATATTGCATTCGGCTACGGCGTTGACTCAACTCGGGTTTATACCGAGGGTATTACAAAAATCAGAAACAAAGACGTTAAGGTTGCCGAAAAGGTAGGCTGTGCTATAAAGCTTCTTGGTAGATGTAAGAAGATAGGCGATAAGATAAGCGTCATGGTTGCCCCCTTTGTCGTTTCGGGCGAAAGAGTTATTTCTAAGATTGACGACGTCTTCAATGCAGTTGCCGTTAATGGAAATGCAGTAGGAGAGGTTACTCTCTCGGGCAGAGGAGCAGGAATGCTTCCCACCGCATCGGCTATGGTTGCCGACGTTCTCGACGTTGTCAAAACGGGCGGTCTCGACGTTTCGTGGTGCGCACCCGAGGAAACTCCCGCATCTGTTCTTCTCGATGCAGAGGACACTGAGGATAAATACTATATTGCCTTCGAGACAACAAAAAAAGAGCCCATCGAAGAGCTCTTTGAAGCGAAAATTCTCGATGAAGCCGACGGCGAGATTGCAATAGAGACCGAGAAGATGACCTTCGGCGAATGTAAGAAGAGAGTAGCAAAACTCGAAGAACAGGGAATTAAAGCCCTCTCACTTATCAGAATTTTTTAAATGCAATGATTTCTACGTCCCAGGCAGGAATGTACCGACATTTCTGCCTGAGGGTGTAACCGTATCCGCTGTTTATGGCGGATATTTTTTCGTATATAGAGAATATATCTCGGTGGTTGTGATAAATAGATACACGAAGGTGTGGCGAGTGCTCACGGATAATCCCCTCACAGCCTTCTATTGCCTCAATCTCACACCCCTCAACGTCCATCTTTATAACGTCGGGTAAGAAGGGAAGGGCGGAGTCTCCCGTGACTGCCGTTACCTCAACAAATTTCTTTTTTTGTAATCCTTCACTTTCACTCACGTTCTGCTCGATTATGGTGTTCATAGCACCTCCCGAACGTAAAGTAAGCGTTGTGTTGTCATTCCAAACAAGGGCATTTATTGGTGTCACCTCGATGCCGAGATTTGACGTGTTCGCTTCAAGCTTTTTAAAGCTTTTTGGGTCAGGCTCGAAAGCCACAGCACGCCCAAGCCTCGGGTAGATAAACAGCGCTTCTCTCACAGTGTCACCCGTGTAAGCCCCAAAGTCCGCAAAGCTTTGGACTCCGTGATAATCAAACGGCTCCTCTTCAATCAGGCGCAAGGACTCAAGACGGTCAAGGTGTGAAAGCTCACCGCTCAGCTTGTAAGAGAGAAGAGCCTCGAAAAAAGCCTTTCCGTAAGGGTCGAGAGCATCGTAAGCTCTGTCTATCCTGTCTCCGAAACGCTCAAGAAACTCTCTGTCAAAAACCTCAAGATAGTCTCCCGATACGTTTATATCGGGCACAAAAAGACGGTGACGTTCGGCTATCCTCTTGAAGTTGTCCATAACGTCTGTCAGCCTCGTAGCAAAAGCCGTGAGTACAGTGAACTCCCCAAGCTCATCTTCAAGCTCCGAAAGACTCTTCACAGTAAAGCCCATAAAGGTCTGATGCCTTACGAAATCATCACTTGCAAAAATCCCCGAACATTTTAAACCCATTCTGTCAAGGATTTTAAGTAGCTTTACCGCTCCGTCACCCATTCCGTAAAGTACTATTTTGTTTTCTTTTATCTCGTCCCACATTGAGGGAACGTCTTTTAGTATATCTGTTATTTTCATAGTAGTTAAAGTATATCATAAAAGAGAAGTAAAAGCAAGGACGTAGAATTTTATAGAAAAAATTTACTTTACTATTGCAAATAAAAGGTTTTTGTTATATAATTTAATGTATGATTAAAATTTGATGTAATAGGAGGTTTTTCCATGTCGTTTGAATTTATTATTCCGAAAGACTATTCGACACCACTCGGTATCAGAGACACCGAGAAAGCTATAAAAACTGTAAAGGATACGTTTGAGAATAATTTAAAAAACGCCCTCAACCTTGAGCGTGTTTCAGCCCCTCTCTTCGTAAGCCGTGATTCGGGTCTTAACGATAATCTTAACGGCACAGAAAGACCTGTTTCCTTTGATATGCTGGATATAGACGGCGAGGAATTCGAGATAGTTCACTCTCTTGCCAAGTGGAAGAGGATGGCTCTTTACCGTTACGGCTTTGAGGCTGACTCGGGACTTTATACCGACATGAACGCTATAAGACGTGACGAGGAGCTTGACAACCTCCATTCCGCTTACGTTGACCAGTGGGACTGGGAAAGAGTCATTACAAGGGAAGAGAGAACCGAAGAGTTCTTGCATGATATCGTCAGAAAGATAGTTTCCGCCGTTAAGGCGACCGAGCTTACTGCAGTAAAGGAGTTCCCCGTACTCAAGCCCTTCATCGAAGAAGAAGTGTTCTTCATTACCTCTGAGGAGCTTCTTAAACGCTATCCCACACTTTCATCCAAAGAGCGTGAGCACGCAATCGCAAGAGAAAAGAAAACTGTGTTTATCGAAAAGATTGGCGGTAAGCTTTCAAACGGAGAGCGTCACGACGGAAGAGCCCCCGACTACGACGATTGGGAGCTTAACGGAGATATAATTTTATATAACCCCATTCTTGACCGCTCCTTTGAAATTTCTTCTATGGGAATAAGAGTTGACAAAGATAGTCTTTCTTATCAGCTTGAGGTCAGCGGCTGCAACGACCGCCGAGGACTTCCTTTCCATAAGATGCTCCTTGAGGACAAGCTTCCTCTCACTATCGGTGGCGGTATCGGACAGTCGAGACTCTGTATGCTAATACTCCAAAAAGCCCACGTAGGCGAGGTGCAAGCCTCTGTCTGGAAGCCCGAAATGATAAAAGAATGCGCTGAAAATAATATAATACTTCTTTAAGAAAGGACATTTATTATGTACGCTAAAAGAATTAAAATAAAAGAGATATACGCCGATAAGGAAAAATTCGGCGGTAAAGAGATAACGGTTGCGGGTTGGGTCAGAACTATCCGTGCATCAAACGTTTTCGGCTTTGCTGAAATTAACGACGGTAGCTGTTTTAAAAATCTTCAGGTAGTATTTGAGGAGTCAAAGGTAGAAAACTATAAGGACATTGCAAAGCAGAACGTTTCTGCAGCAATCCTTGTAAAGGGTACACTTATACTTACCCCCGACGCAAAACAGCCCTTTGAGCTCAACGCTACCGAAATCACTGTTGAAGCAACGTCAACTCCCGACTATCCTCTTCAGAAGAAGAAGCATAGCCTTGAGTTCCTTCGCACCATTGCACACCTCAGACCCCGTGCCAATACTTTTAACGCAGTATTTCGTGTAAGAAGCGTTGCTGCATACGCAATCCATAAGTTCTTCCAGGAGAGAGGCTACGTATACGTAAATACACCTATCATCACAGGAAGTGACTGTGAGGGCGCAGGCGAGCAGTTCAGAATTACAACTCTCGACCTTGATAACCTTCCTAAGACCGAGGACGGCAAGGTAGACTTCTCCGAGGACTTCTTTGGCAAGAGCACTAACCTCACCGTTTCGGGTCAGCTCAACGCTGAATGCTTTGCACTCGCTTACTCTAACGTATATACCTTCGGTCCTACCTTCCGTGCTGAGAATTCCAACACCGCAAGACATGCGGCTGAGTTCTGGATGATGGAGCCCGAGATGGCATTTGCCGACCTCGAGGACGATATGGAAATGGCAGAGGATATGATAAAATCAGTTATATCCTACGTGCTTGAAAATTGCCCTCAGGAAATTGACTTCTTCAATAACTTCTTTGATAAGGAGCTCAAAGAGCGTCTCAACGCACTTGTTACAAGCGACTTTGGAAGAGTTACTTATACCGAAGCAGTTGAACTCCTTAAAAAGAGCGGTGAAAAGTTTGAATATCCCGTTGAATGGGGTGTTGACCTTCAGACAGAGCACGAGAGATACCTTACCGAAAAGATTTTCGGCAAGCCTGTCTTCGTAACCGATTACCCCAAGGAAATAAAAGCATTCTATATGAGAATGAACGAGGACAATAAGACCGTTGCCGCAATGGATATGCTCGTTCCTGGTGTTGGTGAGCTTATCGGCGGTTCGCAGAGAGAAGAAAGACTCGATCTCCTCGAAAAGAGAATGGAAGAGCTTGGACTTAAAAAAGAGGACTACTGGTGGTATCTTGAACTCAGAAAGTACGGCGGTGTTAAGCACGCAGGATTTGGTCTCGGTTTTGAAAGACTTATTATGTACCTCACAGGCATCGGCAACATAAGAGACGTTGAAGCCTTCCCCAGAACAGTAGGAAGTGCAGATTTTTAAGAAAGCAAAATAATATTAGAGAATACCTCTTTCTTTACGAGAGAGGTATTTTTTTGTGCTCAAAATGCGGTTTAAAAGAGATTTTTTAAAACTTGGCATACCGATGTCATTGAATGGCAGTAGTTGGCAGTATATAATAGTCTTCGGAGGTGTTGAGATGATACTTGAAGTAAAAGGACAGGAGCTTAAAATCACCAGCCCGGTAATATCTGAGGGCGCTTTAAACTACGCTACCTTTGAGCTAAAGTGCGACAAATCATGGAAAAAATATAATAAAACGGTCAGGTTTTCACATGAGGACAGCACTGAAATCTACGACGTAGCGGAGGTTAAGGCAGGGGAGTCTTACTACCTTCCCGAAGAAATTTTAAAGGAAGGGAAGGTAGAGGTAGGCGTTATAGGT
>JAZNZV010000101.1:0-2647 GCA_045595105.1 Eubacteriales bacterium
CTTGATAAAACTTTTCAAAGATTTTCATTTTTTGATTTAAATTTCGAAATGAGGCCATTTTTATGGATAACAAAAATTTATTTTCCATTGGTGAGATTGCAAATGTCATTGGAATAACAAGAAAAATTATACTCAATTACGAAACAAAGGGACTTATAACTCCTGACAAAAAAGACGGCACTACGGGCAACAGACATTATACTATTGATACCTTTACCAAAATTCGTACCATACGAATCTTGCAGAATTTAGGACTTTCTCTTGATGAAATTCGTGAATACTTTAATGATAATTCGGATTTACAGCCGATGATAGACAGGCTTGAAAAAATGAGGGATGAACTTATTCTCACCATAGAGAAGTTAAAAGAGCGTACCAACAAGCAAGGCGGCATTGTAAAAGAAATTATCATTGAACCGCAAACAATCTACCAGCGCACATATAACACTGTTACAATAGCGGATAAAACGAATCTACTTCGTGACACAGCGCTTGAAGCTTTTCGTCAATATCCCACAGATACGACAAGACGTTTGTATTTTACTGAATACTCTATAAATGCACCAACAGAGATTTTCTACTGCGTTGCCGTGCCATCTAAAAGCGAAGGCGAATACATAAAGCATCTCCCCGAACTCAAAGCACTTTCGTTTTTCCATCATGGTGCTTATGAGGATATTCCCGAAACACGAAAAAAACTTATTGCCTATGCAGAAGAAAACAACCTAAAGCTTTCGGGTACATTCCGCAACCTCTATCTTGAAGGACCACCACAGCATAAGGATAAAAGCAAATTTATAACTCAAATAATTGCGATAATTGAATAACATATAATGAGCCTCCGAGGATAATCCCCGGAGGATTTGTTTTGTGTATTGTATAATGCTCATATCATTACGGATTACAATTGCCACAAGGACTATAAGTGAACTGTTAAATAACCCATTATGTGAGTTTGTTTTACATGTTGGCAAAAAAAAGATTAGTTAAGAGAAAAGAATTTGAAAAATATATAGAAAAAACATTAGAGATTTAAGATATTTGACACAAAAATAATACAAAATCATGCAGAATAATTGACTATTCGGTGGTATTATGATATAATATAATACTGTGTCAAACTCTTTTTTCGGAAGGAGTTGATAACTTGGGTAAAGAATTGGGAGCTGGTATTGTCCAGAGAAAGGATAAGAGATACGTAGCAAGATATATTAGCAAGATTTCCGGGAAACGTGTTGAAAAGTACTTTTATAAGGTTAACGAGGCAAAGAAATGGTTGGCAGAAGCAAAGTATGAGGATGAACATAACAAAAAATGTATTGTTTCAACTCAAATGACTGTCGATAATTGGTTTGACTATTGGATAAACAATATTGTTGGGGATTTAGCTCCAAACACAATACGTAATTATAAGGAAAGACCTTGTGTTTATAAATTGGCGAACCGGTGAACCTGCTAAAAATAGTTCTTATGATACCCATTCGTATAAGCTTTGTGATGAAGCTACGATCAAACGTTTTTGTATGCATGCCTTGAGACATACATATGCAACACGAGCTATTGAAAAAGGAGTTCAGCCTAAAGTATTGCAAAAACTTCTTGGACATAACTCACTTCAAGCAACAATGGATAGATATGTACACGTTACTGATGATTTATTGAGAAAAGGTGTGCAGCAATTTGAGAAAAATAATCAAGATCAAAATGGTGTCAAATTGGTGTCAGGCCAATGAGAAAAACACCATAAAACCTTGAAATTTAAGGAGATGTAATAATATATGAAACTTGGTATAGTAGGCTTGCCGAATGTAGGCAAATCGACACTTTTTAATGCAATTACACAGGCAGGTGCGGAATCTGCAAATTACCCGTTCTGTACAATTGAGCCAAATGTTGGTATAGTAGATGTTCCCGACGAACGAATTGATGCGTTAGCAAAAATGTATAACCCTAAAAAGGTTACAAGAGCATATATTGAGTTTGTAGACATAGCAGGACTTGTAAAGGGTGCATCTAAGGGAGAAGGTCTTGGAAACAAGTTCTTGTCACACATTCGTGAGGTTGATGCAATTGTTCACGTTGTACGTTGCTTTGAAGATACTAATATCACCCACGTTGACGGCAGTGTTGACCCTGCAAGAGACATTGAAACAATTAATCTTGAACTGATTTTTTCTGATGTTGAAATATTAGAGAGAAGAATAGACAGAACAAAAAAGGCTATGAAGGGGGACAAGTCACTTGCATCTGAGCTTGCACTATTAGAAAGAGTACTTGCAGCACTTGAGGACGGAAAACCTGCAAGAAGTCTTGATTATACTCCTGAGGAAGAGGCAATAATGCGTGAAATTGCGCTAATTTCCTTAAAGCCCGTTTTATATGCGGCAAATGTTTCAGAGGACGATTTTTCAAAAGGTATAGAAAACAACCAATACGTAAAGGTTGTTGAAGAAATTGCAAAGAGCGAAAATTCAATAGTTATGCCGGTATCAGCAAGAATTGAAGAAGAAATCTCACAGCTTGATTCAGATGAAAAGCAGATGTTCCTATCAGAGCTTGGCATGAGCGAGTCAGGTCTTGACCGTCTGATAAAAGCAAGCTATACCCTGCTTGGACTTATCAGCTACCTGACAGCAGGTGAGCCTGA
>JAZNZV010000102.1:0-1693 GCA_045595105.1 Eubacteriales bacterium
CGATACAAGCGTCCTCGTTCACCGCCTCTACGGGGTGATGACCTTTTTTGTTGATTTTTTCTTTTGCAAGAGCAAGAACCTTCTTAGGACAAGCGTCAACGCAAAGTCCACAGCCCTTACAGTTGTCGGTTTTAAAAGTAAGCTTTGCCATTTTTTACACTCCTTTTAGAGAATTTTCGCCTGTAATTTCAGGGGATATAGGTTTGGTATTTTATCTTCAAGGGAGGAGAAAATCCTTTCGTGAACCGTTGTCATGACAATGGGAAGTCCTGCCTTTTCGGACAGCTCTTCTGCTTTCTTCATTGACGAAATAACGGTTTCGGGAGTGGTTTCCTCTCCGATGTTGGTATTGTTTACGATACCTGTAAAGGGTATCTTTCCTGCCCATTCTATCTCACGCATTACCTCAAGTGCCGAGTCGGCATCGGGTGTGAGGGGTCGGGCAGAATTGAAAACGAAGAGCATATCGTAGTCGTTCTCTTCTTTTATCATAGGTGCGTAGCGTCCAAGCACCAGCGCTCCTCTTTCGTCTCCTCCTATGTCGAGAATGGCGTGACAGCTCTTGTCGTCTGTCAGCGAATACATTTCCTGAGGAAGAGAGGGCAGGTCAACGTTTGACCCTGCAAAGCGGGAAGCGATGAGCTTGATACCTGCTTTTTCAAAATCTTCTGTGCTGTCCTTGGTACGGAAATAAGGATTAACTATATCCATATCGGCAACCACTACATTATCATAACGCTTTTTTAGCGAAAATGCAAGGTTTACGGCGATATTTGTCTTACCGCTTCCATAATGACCTGCAAGAAGAGTCATTCTTTTGAATTCCATAGTTTCCTTCTTTGAATTAGGAATTAGAAATTAGGAATTAGAAATTCACGATAATTCCTCATTTAACATTTCTAATTTCTCATTATAACTTGTTTCGTTGTATTTTACCGCTTACAGTTTTGGGAAGTGAGTCCTTGAATACTACGATTCTCGGATATTTATAAGGCGCTGTTCTTGCCTTTACGTAGTCCTGAATTTCCTTTTTGAGGGTGTCGGTGGGCTCTGTGCCCTTAACAAGCACGATGCTCGCTTTAACAACCTGACCTCTGACCTCATCGGGAGCAGCGGATACACCGCATTCAAGAACGTAGGGAAGCTCCATAATAACGCTTTCTATTTCAAAAGGACCGATACGGTAGCCCGAGGACTTGATAACGTCGTCGGTACGTCCAACGTACCAGAAGAAGCCGTCCTCATCACGCCAAGCAACGTCGCCTGTGTGATAATAGCCGTCGTACCAAACCTCTTTCGTCTTTTCTTCGCTGTTGTAGTAGCCTCTGAAGAGTCCGCAGGGAGCACCGTCAGCTACTCTTACGCATATTTCACCCGTCTCACCGTCTGGCACGTCGTTGCCGTCGGCGTCGAGAAGGTGTACGTCGTAAATGGGAGCGGGTCTACCCATAGAGCCTATCTTGTGGCTCTGTCCTACAAGGTTACCTATAATCATAGTGCTCTCTGTCTGACCGAAGCCTTCGAGAATCTGAAGTCCTGTCAGCTTTTCAAACTGATAGTAAACCTCGGGGTTCAGCGCCTCACCTGCCGTCGTCATGTGCTTGACGCTTGACAGGTCGTATTTTGAAATATCTTCTTTTATCATCATTCTGAGCATTGTGGGAGGAGCACAGAAGGTGGTGATATTGTATTT
>JAZNZV010000103.1:0-9553 GCA_045595105.1 Eubacteriales bacterium
CGTATACACAAGGCTACGTAAGGCGGGCTACTTCTCGGATGATGTAAGAAACACTCTTAAAGATGGTCTTAAAGCAGTAACTGAATACAAGCTTATTAAGACTTCTGAAAACACTTGGGCATTTTGTGAAATGTACTACACCTCAAACGTAATAAGAGGTATGGCGAGCACTAGTGATACTACCTTCGTTACAGGAAGCGGTAACAACCCATATAGTGCACAGTCCCCATTTATCAGAATTGAACAGCGTTATTCGGCTACCTCTTCTACAAGCGGGGACACGGTTCTTCTTGCACTTGACGAGACAACCGACGTATCTTCACCTACAATTGTAAAGACACACAAAATTGCAATCACCAACTTGTCAAATAAAAAAGCATTAAAAGTAAAGGTGTATGGCAACAATTCGAGTGACGGAATTCTCATATCCCTTTCGTCCAGCACATCAAGAAGCGGTAAAGGAAGATCCGACTTACTAATCCCCTTGAATTTCTCGGGCTGGAAAGAAATTACCCTTATAGATTCTGACAATGCCGACTACGACGGATATACCTTTGACGACGTTTACTCTTCAAACCTTGATTCAACAACATTCCGTGCAGGTGTTGATTTTGCGTTAGTAGACACAATTAAAATTACCCTTTCCGGTAGCTGTTCAGGTGTTAAGATGGATGACATAAGAGCGGTAGCTGTAAGTAATGCTTCTGCAAAAAATCCCAGCGTTACAATCGGCTCAAGCAAGATTACATTTAACACCACGCTGAACAGTGGGGAATACATTGAGTACTACCCCGAGGACAGCAAGGCATACCACAACTATTACAGCGGAAACTGCTTGATGGTTAAGGAAGTAGGCTTCAGCGGAAGTGTAACAGTACCAAGCGGTGCATTTACCTATACCTACTCGGCAACTCCTGCAAGCTCAAATATTCCTCTCAGGGCAAAAGTAACAATAGGTACTGAAGGTGATGTGATTTCAAACGAAAGCACATGGACTGCGCCTGAAGTTGAAATTCCCGAGGGATGGGAAAAGGTACAACTTCATTAAAAACATTAAGACAGCGGAAATTCAATTTCCGCTGTCTTTTTTGAACTATATTGCTGTCCAATTTCAATCTTTTGGTGTGTTAAGGCAAAAATATTGACTTTTATTTTTATAATAGATAAAATAAAATGAGTTAAGATATTTTGGAGGTTATCATGCTAAAAAACAGATTGAAAGGTATCGTTCGTTATTTTGTTTCATTGCTCTTCATTGCGTTAGCTGTCAGCTTTTCAGTAATGGGTGCAGAAAGCTCTTACTACAACGGAGTAACGATAGAAAATGGAAAATTCACAGGTATCAGCCCTATGTTCGGTGACTCGGAATATACCTATATTACTCTTGAAAATTTTGTGGACGGTACAGGCTTTTCAAATATTGACGTTTCCTCCAATACCTTTTACACCGTAACGGATGATACAGTCATTACGGAGAATGGAATAGTATATTTAAGACTAAAAACAAAACCTGCACACTATGCCTTCTTTTATCACCAAGGTGAGAATGGAATTGAGCGTGCGGAAATCGGCTACAAAGATAATGAGTTTTTAACCGAGGGTAGCTCTTCTTTGTGGAAAAGCGGAGTATGGACTTCACAGACAGATATTTATACAGGGAATAAAAGCTTTTATCTCAGCTCGGAGTCCCATATAGGAATTTCAAAAACTCAAAGCATATACAACGGCTTTACAGACGGTGACACAAAAAACGGCTCGCTGTCAAATGAATTACGCCTTGACGCTATTTCAGCGATTGAAGCACAGAGCTATAAATATGCTTATGAATCCCATGAAATTATCCCTGTGTCAGAGCTCTACTCCATTACTTACAAAACTAACGTAAGACAAGGTTCACTTTACGTATACTCTCCTTCAGGAGAAGCACTCAACACAAAGCTCGTGCTTTATACTATGGACGATAAGGGCAACGTTACCACGCACACTTGGTTTGACCCTGCATCCTACGCTACGTACAATAAGACGCTAAGTGGAATTGAATCTACACACACCGCAATAATTGAAAACGCATTTCCTTATGCGACGGGATACGTTATAGGCTTTGAGGTATTCCCTTTCGGAGATCTTCCCGATGACGTGCAATTTAAGGCTCTATTTAACGAAGGTGCCACTTATGAATTTATTCCCACTCAGTTTTCGGTGGAATTTATTCCTTCGGGGTATACTACAAAATGGATAAACGACAGCACAAAGCTTCCATTTGAATACAACGGTGCAAACAAGCGTTACATCTACGGATATGCTGACGGCACCTTTAAGCCTGATGCGAGAATATCGAGGGCTGAAATTTCAACTATTGTGTCAAGGCTTCTTCTTGATACAAATAATATTCCTGTAAGCTTCACTTCAACATACACCGATATTACCCCCGACGATTGGCATTATACAGCCATTGCGTATTTGGAAAAGCTTGGGATTTTCAACTACATTGAAGGTGAGTTCTTTTACCCTGACAGTTATATCACAAGAGGTGAGTTTGCAAGAATTCTATATAATGCGTCGGGTGTAAATTCTTTTGACGGAATTGACGGCTTCGACGACACTGATATTTCACACCCCCACTACACTGCCATAGCCACTCTCGAAAAGCTCGGAATTATCAAAGGATATCCCGATAAGACATTCCGTCCCAATGCTCCCGTTTCGAGAGCAGAGGCTGTTACAATGATAAACAGAGTTATAAATCTTACAGTAGACGGCAGTTACCTTGCCAACGACTTAGAATATACCTTTGAGGACATTGAAGGACACTGGGCTAAGGGACATATCCTTGTTGCATCAAACAATAACGTAAAAACGCTCTCTCATCATAACCTTATATCTTGCCTTTCAGAAAATGAAGAACGTATTGAATTTGAAACAGTTCACGTTAAGGTTTCCATAGAAAAGGAAAGTGGAAAAGTCCGTGAAATTATAAACAAATACACTAATGAAAACGTAATCTCAACATCCGTTGCTCCATGGTTTTCAACCATGGTTTCGGTCAGTGGCATAAACTACGTTCCAACAAGTGCAAGCATTGAGAACGGCAGACTTAAAATTGAGTTTGAAGGCGGTTACAAGGCATATTTCCTCGTAGAGACCTTTGACAACTATTTTACGGTGGAGCTTGACAGCGAGCTTCCCTACAACGTTTCATATATAGACTTTGCAAGCCTTTCGATTGTGTGCGAAACAGACAATTACAGAATTTCTGCGGTGCCAATGACTACTACGGTTGACCCTGTTTCCTTCCCCGGTGGTGCTTCAAAGAGAACGGTTGCACGTGTCTTTGGGGCTATCGGAGACGTTATAGGAGCAAAGGTTGGCATTACCTTCTCGGAATTTGGCGGAGTAGAAGAAGGAGCCCACAGAAAATATCTCAAGGAAATATCCGCTAACATAGATGACAGCAAGGGACTGACTTCAACTCACGGCGGTGCCTTTACCTACGATGAGGGTAATGAAGATCTATTTGGAGACTACGTAGTTCTTCACGGTGGAATTACTCCTTCAAATGCCACAGAAATCGCAAATATGGCATCGAAATATTCAGTTGACCAGATAGACCTGCATCAAGGTAGCTCTGCTTTTGTGCAGGGTGAATTCAATTTCGTTTGTGCTAAGGAAAGCGGTGACGGCTCATTTATAAGCGCCTCTCTTTTCAAAGACAGAGTTTCTACTCTCGTTCATGACAATGGCATAAAACTTGGTCTTCACACCTATGCTTCCATTATTGACCCTGCTTCAACTACAATTCTTTCAAATCCCAAGTGGCAAAGACAGCTCATGTACTATCCCGAGGATATTATTACCCTCTCTTCGGACATTTCATCAACTGACACTACGATTTATTCCAATGAAGGGATTGAGGGCAGAGAATTTATTTCCACAAGCGGAAACGGTTGTAGCTATAACGCTTCCATATATTCTCAATTAATACTTGTTGACGAAGAAATAATGCGTGTTACAGCTTATAACACAACTACGGGTAAGATGACTGTAAAAAGAGGAATGTGCGGAACCGAGGCTGCTTTCCATGACCAAAACAGTGAGATAAGACAGCTTCTGTGCATATACGACGGGTTACAGCCAATTGTGGGAAGCGAGCTTTTCTGGCACGTTGCCGACCTTACAGCCAAGGCATATAACGACGGCGGATTCGACATGATTTATCTTGACGGAATTGAAGGAATACTCAATTTTTCTGACAGTAAATTAAAATATTACTATTATTCCGAATTCATGAGAAGGATAATTTCTCAGTGCAAAACAAAGCCCATAATGGAGGCTTCCGATAATCCTGCAAGCACGTGGGCTTCAAGAGGGCGTAGCGGTGCTATGGATTACCCCAGCCGTCAATATAAAAAGTTCAACACAGGTCACGTGAACAGCAACAAAGACTACTTATACAGATATCAGACATCGACTCTAGGTTGGTTCAACTTTGCTCCCGTTCCCTCAGCTTCACCAGGATACAATTATCCTAACACTTTTGTAAAAACGATATTCCGTGACGATATAGACCATCTTGGTGTTCTTGCGGTAGCTCATGACATGTCAATGGCATACGAAAGCTTTACTCTTGACAGTATGACACACAATAATGAGCTTATCGAAAACATCACTTATTTTGACAAATATTCGTACTTGAGAAAAAATGATTATTTCTCTGATAAAGTTAAAAAAACGCTCACAGAGGGGCTTAAAAACGGAAAAGAATATAAGCTCATTTCAAAAGACGGTGAATGGGGCTTTTATGAGACCTATTATTCCTCAAGCATTATAAGGAATATATCTGACAAAACGTCTACCGATACAAATCCTTACGATGTTCAAACGCCGTATATAAGAATTGAGCAAAGATATTCTGCATTGCCTGATGCAAGCGAAGCCATTCTCCTTAATTTAGGAGACGGTGTGTCAGTTTCAAGTGTTAAGGGCATACACAATGCAAATTTAAGTAATATAACGTCAAGCCGTGCTTTAAAGGTAAAGGTTTCAGGTAACGGCTCTGAAAGTGATGCTATTCTTATTTCGCTGAAGGATAGTGCGGACGGAAGAATTGACTACTTTATTCCTTTGAACTTTACCGGCGAGCAAGACTTTATACTCATTGATGCCGACAATGCTGATTTTGACGGATTTGAGTTTGCGGGAATAAATTCAAAGCCTGCCGTTGACTACACTACCTACCGTACTAACCTTTCGGCTTCATCAGTGGCTACTGTTACTATATCACTGACGGGAGAATGTGACGGAGTGACAATTGGTGATATTAGGGTATGTTCTCCTGTAAATGCACCTGCATCAAATCCAACGATTAAGGTTGGCGACAGTGAAATTACATTCAACACCACCTTGAACAGTGGTGAATACTTAGAATACCTTCCCGAAGAAAATAAGGCATACAAATACTATTATAAGAGTTATTCTTACACAAACTCTAACGGTGGAGTATCTACATTAGCATATCAAAAATATACTGATGACGTAGAATTCAGCGGTGAAATAACCATTCCTGCAGGTGAATTTTCTTACACATATTCATCAGAGGGTACGAACGATGCGCCACTGAGAGCTAAGATTACAATAGGTCTTAAAAGCAATGAGTTTTTAGGAAATTGACAATAGCCTTCCCCTACTTTGTCCGAAAAAGGCAAAGCAGGGGAAGGTTTTTGGTATATCTGCACAAAATATTGACTTTTAATTTCAAAATATTGACTTTTATGTTTTTTTCGTGTAGAATATAACGTAGATTATTGTGTTTAAAATTAAGCACTTCAGGAGGGAAACCATGCTCAATAGCAAAATCAAAACAATAAGTAAAATTCTTATGATAATGCTTCTACTCAGCGTTATCATAGCACTTCCCACTATGGCGGCAAATCATGAAGATTATGCCAACGTTACCATAGAGAACGGTAAGTTTGTGGGTGTAAACGAAGCTCTCGGCAGTCACGAGTACGCTTACGTCACCATTGAGGACTATGACTTTACAAACAGTTGTTGGTCAACAAGCATCGACTCGTCGAGATTTACTACTTATGACGGAAGTGAAAATCTTATCGAGAACGGTGTAGTTCTTATAAGACTTAAAAGCGAACCTGAAAAATCAGCTACGTTCTACGTTGACGGAGAAAACTACATAGAGCGCTCTGAGATAGGTGAAATAGTAACGGATACGTATACACACGTAGATATGGAAAAAGTAGACAAATTCGTTACGGGAAAATGGACGGGTGAGGGTGTTATATCAAGTACGTCCTGGAAAAATTCCTCTTATTACAGATACAGCCCGCTGTATTATATATCCGAGACATGGAACGCTTTCATCAACAATACGATTCGCTCTAACTATTTCAATGCTACTTCTGTCCTTTCAAAAAATACATATCGTAAACAATTGATAAATGAGTTTGAAACCGCACGTTATTTGTATGCTTATCAAGCTCACGAAATTCTTCCTGTTGACGAGCTTGAAACCATCGCTTACATCAGCGGTATCAGACAGGGCTCACTGTCTGCAACATCCCCCTCAGGCTCAAGCATTATGACAAAGGTAATTGTCTGGGTGCTCTCTCCTTCGGGTGAGCTTGTTCCATATACCTGGACCGATATCACGGGATATACAGCAAAAGGCGGTTATACAGACCACTCATTTGCAATAAAGAATGCATTCCCTACTGCCGTTGGTGCGGTTATGGGGCTTGAGGTTTATCCTTTCGGCGACCTTCCCGATGATACCACGTTCAGTGAGGCTTCATCGTATACTCCAATCTGTCTTGCTTTTGAGTTCAAGCCCGATGGATATACTACAAAATACAAAAACGAAAACATGGTTATCCCCTTCCAGTACAACGGTGAAAACACGTCGTACATCAAGGGATATGCCGATGGAACCTTCAAGCCTGATGCAAAGATTACAAAGGCAGAAGCTTCCACTATTTTAGCAAGACTTCTTCTCTCAAGTGAAACGATGCCTAAGGGATATCTTTCAAGCTTTGCCGACGTAACCGTGGACGCTTGGTATCACGATGCGGTTGCTTTCCTTGAGTTTGCAGGTGCTTATGATTATATCTCGGGTACAAAGCTTAACCCCGAGGAATATATCACCAGAGGAGAGCTTGCAGAACTTATTTTCTCGACTTCTAAGCTTATTGCAAAAGACTCTAAAAACGTTTTTGGCGACGTAGAGGATACAAACGAGTATTATGACGCAATTATTACTCTTTCCGACATTGGTATAATTAACGGTTACGGTGACGGCACGTTCCGTCCCGAAGCGACTGTTTCAAGAGCGGAAGCCGTTACAATGATAAACAGACTTATTAACCTTGTTGCAAACGAAAAAACCGTTGATAAGTCATCTCTTTCAAACACCTTCTCCGATATAAACGGACATTGGGCAGAGTATCAGGTGCTTATGGCCTCCAACGACAAGGTTGAGACAAAAGCCATGAGGGACAGTTCGTCAACCATTGCTTCTACTGCCGATACAATTATTATTGAAACCGATCACGTTAAAATAACAATCCAAAAAGAGCTTGCAAGAGTTATCGAAATTCTCAATAAAGACAACAACAGTGAAAACGTACTTTCAACAACTCTCACTCCTTGGTTCGCTTCTCTTGTTTCGGCAAACAATATACTCTTCAATCCTATTTATGCTGACGTTGTAAACGGCAGACTCGAGATAGAATTCTCAAACGGTGACAAGGCTTATTTCGTAGTTGAAGAATTAGACAATTACTTCACAATTACCCTTGACTCAGCACTCCCTTTCAATACGAAATATATTGACTTCGGTGTGCTCAACGTAAGCTGTGATTTTTCAAATACAGACGATGACACATACCGACTTTCAGCGGTTGCTATGACTACAACTGTTAACACTATAAGCAGACCCGGTGGCTCTGCAAAAAAATCTATTGGTAGAGTTGTTGAAGCCATAGGTGACAATATAATTGGTTCTAAAGTGGCTATAACCTTCTCAAGGTACGGTGGACTGGAAAACGGCGAGCATAGAACATATCTCAAGGAAATTCAGTTAGCTGTTGACCCTGCAGTTGGCATTAAATCAACTAAGGGCGGTGCCTACACTTACGACATAGGTGAAGAGTTTGACCACTACAACGACGCAATTTTCTACGATTACGTTATTCAATCAAGTGGACTTTCAGCCAATACCGAGGCAGAAATTTCACAGCTTGCAACCCAAACAGCACAGCTTGCAAACAGATACTCTATCGAAATTCTCGACCTTCATCAAGGCGGTATCTTCCGTCAGGGCGACTTTAACTTCCTTTCAGCTTTGACCAGCACCGAAGAATCTAACGGTGTGTTTGGAACAGGAGCTATGTTCAAGGAAAGAATATCAGATAAAATTCATGACGAGGGCGTGCTTACTTCTCTTCACACCTATTCTATGGGAATAAACAGTAGTGCCAAAGACATAGTTACAAATCCCAAGTGGCAAAAGCAGCTTGCTACAATAGATGATCAGACTCTTACATTAACTTCCAACATGTCAAGCACAACTGAATCTACAAAAATGTACATCAGCGAAGATTACTCTACTATGACTATTCCTGATGGTAGTTCGTATTCAAGCAAATACACAGGATATTACCTCATTGATGAAGAAATTGTTAGCTGTCAAGGTGCCTCTGCAAGAGGTGACGGTTACATCACCGTTAGACGAGGACATTTTGGTACGACTCCCACAGAACACAAGGCAGGCACTAAGGCTTATAACCTTGGCTCTTACTACGGATGTCTTCAGCCCGAGCCCGGCTCAGAGCTTTTCTACTACATTGCTGAGCTTACAGGAAAAGCATGTGTTGAGGGTGGCTTCGACATGATCTACCTTGACGGCTTTGAAGCTATGAGGCATTTCCTTGATGACACAAACCTTCAGAACTATTATTATTCCGAATTTATAAGAGTGATTTTTGAAGCGGTCACCGAGGCAGGTGGCGATATACCAATGCTTGAAGGCTCGGATCACCCTGTTGGAAT
The DNA here is from genome assembly GCA_045595105.1 of Eubacteriales bacterium. GTDB lineage: Bacteria > Bacillota > Clostridia > Oscillospirales > SIG627 > RGIG6353. The sequence goes on from JAZNZV010000103.1 coordinate 9,061, forward strand.
GTGGGTTGCAAGAGGTAAGTCGGGTGCAGTAGACCATGCAAACCGCCAGTACAAAAAGTATAATCTCAACCACCTCTCCTCGAATAAGTCGGCGGTAAATAACTTCCAGACTTCAACTCTCGGTTGGTTCCACTACGCTCCTGACATACAAAGCCAATACACAAACATGACCACTAAAACTCTCTTCAGAGATGACATTGACTTGCTTGGTACTATGTCGGTGGCATACAACATGTCAACCGTTCTTCAGCCATTCTCAGTAAGCAGTTTCAATAAATACCCTCAGCTTGTTGAAAACTGGGAATACTACAACGTTTATTCAAGACTCCGTGAAGGTTTCTATTTCTCAGACGCAGTTAAAGAAATACTTAAAGAAGGAATTAATGAAGGTAAGGAATACCAAATATTTGACAACGACGGCAAGTGGGCATTCCGTGAAATGTATTACTCTCACAATATTGTAAGAGATATGGCTGATGATAAATTCATTACC
>JAZNZV010000104.1:0-4070 GCA_045595105.1 Eubacteriales bacterium
GTTCATAACGGGCATTATGGGAGCTCGTCCGAGAAGTCCGCCGAACTCAACGTAATCTCCCACAGTCTTGCCGGGTACGGGAATGACTCTGACTGCGGTGGTCTTACTGTTGACCATGCCTATTGCCATTTCGTCGGCGATCATAGCCGAAATAGTAGAAGCGGGGGTATCACCCGGTACAGCTACCATATCTATACCGACACTACAAACAGCGGTCATTGCTTCAAGCTTACTGAGAGTGAGTACTCCACTTGCCGTGCTTTCTATCATTCCAATGTCTTCGCTGACGGGAATGAATGCGCCCGACAGACCGCCTACTCTGGGACTTGCCATGGTTCCACCCTTCTTAACTGCGTCGTTAAGTATAGCAAGGGCTGCTGTCGTTCCGTGACCGCCTACCGTTTCAATTCCCATTTCCTCAAGAACGTGTCCAACGCTGTCACCTACTACGGGTGTGGGAGCAAGAGACAAGTCTACTATGCCAAACTCGGCATTAAGGCGCTTTGCGGCTTCCTTGGCAATGAGCTGACCTACCCTCGTTATCTTAAATGCGGTCTTCTTAATTACCTCTGCTACCTCGGTAATATCAGCATTGGGTATATTTTTCAGTGCGTGGTGAACAACGCCGGGACCCGATACGCCCACGTTTATTACGGTGTCACCTTCGCCTATACCGTGGAAGGCGCCCGCCATGAAGGGATTGTCCTCCACGGCGTTGCAGAATACTACAAACTTTGCACAGCCAAATCCGTCCTTATCGGCAGTAAGGTCTGCGCTCTTCTTAATTATCTCACCTATAAGCTTTATGGCGTCAAGGTTGATGCCCGAGCGTGTTGTTCCGACGTTGACTGACGAGCAGAGCTTATCCGTTGTAGCGAGTACCTCGGGAATACTGTTTATGAAGGAACGCTCTGACTCTGTCATAGACTTATGTACAAGAGCGGAATAGCCACCGAGGAAGTCTACGCCCACAGTTTTTGCCGCACTGTCAAGGGCACGTGCGAGAACTATCTCTTCGCCTACAAAGTTTGCAGTAAGGAGACTTGCAGGAGTGATGGATATACGCTTATTCACAATGGGAACTCCGTACATTGCAGAAAGCTCCTCGCCTACCTTTACAATGTTTTCTGCCCTCTTGCAGATAGTGTCGTAAACTGCATCTGCGGTTTTCTTAGCACTTTCCCTGATACAAGAAAGAAGAGAGATACCCATAGTGATAGTACGGACGTCAAAGTGCTCTTCCTTGACCATGTTTATAGTTTCAAGAATTTCGTTGTTACTTAACATAGTCTCTCCTTATATCTTGTGCATACTGTTGAAAATGTCTTCGTGCTGAACGTATACGTCAACGCCAATCTCTTCACCAAGTGTCTTCATTTCACTGACAAGAGTGGTGAAGTCAAGCTTGCTTTTTGAAATCTCAACCAGCATAACCATTGTAAAATAGTCCTGCATTATAGTTTGTGAGATATCCTCAATATTGATATTGTTATCGGCAAGCTTAGTACTGACCTTGGCAATGATGCCCGCTTTATCCTTACCGATGACTGTAATGATTGATTTCATAGTTTTTTCCTTCCAACGTTTATTTGTGCCTATTGTAGCATAGTTCTTAAAAAAAATCAATAGCCCGACGGGGTGTCGGGCTATTGATTTTTTATACTGTGCCTGTAACAGTCAGGACGCTGACGCCTGGGGTAATAATGAGATTGCCTGTTGCAGGGTCTCTTGTATAGGTTGCCTCAGGGACGGTTATTACGCCGTTAACGGTAGTGAAAACACCGTTTTCGTAGGTGTAATCGGTGCCTTCGGTAAGGGTTGTGCCGTTGTAGGTAACCGTAATGTTCTGCAGTATCGGGTCAAAGGTGTCGGTAAGAATGAGATTGTCGGTAGCAACGGTGGGAGTGTTGCCTGTATTCTGAATAACAAAGGTGTAAGTAAGTTCCCCATTCTCAGAAACTGTTGTAGGCGAAAGTGCTTTAGAAATGGAGAGCTCGGGAGACGTTTCTGGGGTCACCGTTTCGGTCACGGTGATATCCTCGGTAAGCGTTTCGCCGCTGATGACAGCAGTATTAATGATGCTCTCCCCTGCTCCGAGGGGTGCAAAGCCGTTTGCTTCCGCCTCATATATGATAAGAACGTTACCGCCTGCAGGAACGTTTATACCTGTGACTGTAAGTCCGTTATCAGTGGTAACGGCAGGAGTAGCTTGAAGCACGCCGTTGACGTAGTAGTTGAGTGAGCCGTCCACGTAGGTCAGTGGTGTAAGTGTTCCTGCGCCAAACGGGTAGGCACCAAGGTCATCGTTTAAGGTAAGAGCGTTGTATGACACCTGAGAAGCGTTGACGATATTGATTACGTAGGTAACCGTATCACCTCTCGTATAGGTAGATACAACTGCATTTTTAGAAGCGCTGAGGGCTTCAGTTATATTGCCCGTAACTATATTCGAGTTAGTTTGGGTATCGTTGAAAGTCAGGGTCGCCTGGTTAGTAAAAGCCGGCATATAATACCTCCTTATTTTATTGGGTTTTCACCCGATGTATTATATGCCGACAAGGTTATTCTCTGTTAAATATGATTGAGTTTATCGTTGTCAGTGTTTTTAACGGTTGGCGTTTGAAGCTCTTTATTTTAAACAAATAACAGTATTTTGGAGTCAAAACGATTATTCTTGAAAATGCGGTAAATACACGTGTTTCCTCTGCAAAGAAGCCGTCGTGAACTTTATTCACGGTATCCCAAAGTGCGAGAAGCAGTTTAAATTCGTTATTGTTTTCAACATAAAGCTCATATACGAATTTTGAATTATTCAAAAGATAAAAGCTTGTTTTAAGGCAGACGTTTGGTGCTGAATCTCTTGCTTTTATGGGCTTTTCAAGGGTGTGCCAGCAATCAACGTTAAAGCGATAGTAATCGTCGCACGAGGAAGAGGAGCGAGGAAGCTCTTTAATTTCAAATCTTTTCACCTTTACAAAAGATGTGACTCTTCCGTAATGAGTAACACCGGGATTGTCGTCTGCAAAGAGATTTTTAGAACGGTAGAGGGCGACGTACTTCACCTCTTCGGGAGCGTCCACAGAGTTTGCGGGAACGTGATAAAAGTTACAGTTAATATTTACGTTGTACTGTCCCACGCTTCTGACCGAGCCAAGGAGAGTATTTCTTTTTGACACGTCCTCATCTCTCACCCAGTCCTCGTATTCGTCAAGAAGGTCAAAGAGTATTCTTCTTTTTGAGACGAAAGTAAAGAAGAGCCTTTTAATTAACTCTGTCATAAGACGTTCCCTCCCTGCGCCTGTCTTTTCTTCATTCTCTGCCAGCTGACAAATCCGTATATATCGTTTACAAGAAATACCACAAAGCAAATAATAACAGAAACGTAGGAAATGTTTGTCATTGCAGCCAGAACCCAAAGTACAAGCAAAACCACGTCGTTGAGAGCGTAAGCAAAAGCGAAGTAAGGATTTCGTCTGAAGGTGAGATACACCGCCAAAAAGCTTGTAGTTACCGAGACGGTGCTTGGAATAAGGTTTGCAGTGCCGAACACTTTAAGAATAAAATAAAAAACTACCGTAACGAGGGTTGTCAAAAAGGAAATCAAAAGATATTCATATTTTTTTAAGGTGCCGACTTCGACTTCGCTTTTCTTACCCTTATATGGATTTTTGAGCCAAGACACGAGGGAAAATGCCGCCATGGGCATACTCATTCCAAGATAGGTTATCATCTCGCCGTAATATTCAAAGGTATAAGAAATTACGCCGTAAAGGATACTGAAAATTATCATAAGAAACTGACTTATAGGATTGCCTTTAGCACCGAGGATAAGAGAAGTAACGCCAACAAGAGAAGCGGTGAGTGTCAAGGTATCGGTAGCGTCGAAGATAAAATAAGACAGTAAAATCAAAGCAACAGATGATATCCACAAAATCTTTTCAAAGGATGTAAAATAATTATTCAGACGTTTCAGCATTTTTCCTCCAACAAAAAAAGCATTCGTTTGCCACAACTTCCAAGACCTAACGTTGCAACAGACGAACGCACTGGCGTTCTGCTACCCGGTGGCA
>JAZNZV010000105.1:0-5753 GCA_045595105.1 Eubacteriales bacterium
GGAATGATAGTTCCAGAAGAATAAATAAAGAACTCCGCTTAATGCGGAGTTCTTTATTTATTCAATTGAATGAGTTCTGATGTAGTCCAGAATTACGTTAAATCCTGATTTTGAAATATGAATGCCGTCGCCGTTGCAATAATCGTTGTTGAGATATCCTGCTTCATTAACTAAAGCTGTAATCGTGTTCAGGTAATATGCACCGTTCTCGCTCGCAATTTCCGCTATCCAAGAATTAGCACGGTTTATTTTTTCCATACTTATCGATTTCATTTCATAGTAGTCGCAGACGGGATATATTGATTGCGTTATTATCTTGGTATCGGGACTTTTCTCTTTAATCAAGTTAATTAAATCTACGTAATATCCTTTAAACTGCTCTTCTGTCAGAGAAGAAACTCCGTTAACGCCCAAAGTAAGAACAACAATTTTAGGGCACTTTATTCCTATTGCATCACCGATAAGCATTTCGCTACCGTCATCGGGATAGACAATATTTTCTGTTAATAAATTCCACATAGCAAGTGTTCCGCTTTTAGGAGTCCAAACCTGCTTTGTTTCTTTCCCACCTTCCAGAACACCGTAAAAAGCCATGCCGTGTGTAGTTGAGTCACCGATGAAAATCATATCGTTTATGTACGACTGACCTGCATCCTCTGTTTTTCCCAGCACGGCATCTGGGTACATTTCCATGAGCTGTGAGTGAGTATAAACAGGTCGAGGTGCATCTTCTTCAAAATCGGTCAAGTCCTCTTCGTACACAATAGGCTCATCTTTAACCGCAGGAACTTCATCCAAAACATCGCCCACATGTGGGTCTTCTGGACTTGCTACTTCATCTTGAACGTTAGGTGCTTTAGGCTTTTCGTCACTGTCGCCATTGTCAAAAACCTTAACAATCAGGCTTATCGCATATAAAACAACAATAATTATAACAACTAAAGATATAACCGGAAAAATTCTAAGTTTTTTTCGCTTCATGTTTACGCTCTCTTTCTTTAGATTATATGCTTATTAAAAATGTTTATGCCCGTGATTATACGGGCATAAACAGAAATGTAATAAACTTTATTCTTCAGTTGCTTCAGACTCTTCTGCTACACTTTCTTCAACCTGTTCTTCGGGAAGAAGAGCTCTTATGGAAAGGCTAACCTTTTTCGCTTCGTTATCTATTTCGATAATCTTTGCATCAACTTCTTCTCCAACCTTAAGAACGTCTTCAGGCTTTGCAATCTTTGTATTGGAAATCTGAGAAATGTGGATAAGACCGTCAACACCGGGTACGATTTGAGCGAATGCGCCGAAAGGCATCATGTTAACAATCTTAACGTGTGCAACGTCATCAACGTTGTAAGAATCTGTAAATATCTTCCAAGGGTTAGTTGCTTCTGTTTTGTATCCGAGAGAAATTCTGTTATTTTCTTTATCGAATTCTTTGATGTATACTGTTAATTCATCGCCAACGCTTACAACCTCAGAGGGATGCTTGAGACGAAGCCAAGAAAGCTCGGTGATATGAACCATACCGTCAACACCGCCAAGGTCAACGAATGCACCAAAGTTGGTAATTGACTTAACCTTTCCTGTGTATACCTTACCCTCTTCAATTTCTGCCCAGAACTTTTCTGCAAGTGCTTTTCTTTCTTCTCTTGCAACGATTCTGATTGAGCCAACTGCTCTTCTCTTATGCTGGTCTGCTTCAATAAGCTTGAACTTAACAGTCTGTCCGTTGAGAGAGCTGATATCTCCTCCCATAGGAACGCCTGTCTGAGAAGCGGGAACAAACACTCTGATGCCGTTCCAAATTATAACAACGCCACCCTTAACGGTCTCGATAACCTTTCCTTCAAGAACCTCGTTTGCGTTGAATGCTTCTTCAACCTTGATCCACTTAGCATAATAATCAACTTTCTTCTTAGAAACCTGAACAGTTCCTTCGGGATCATTAAACTTCATAAGAAGAACGGTGATCTGATCACCTACGTGGAATTCGGACATAACGTCAAGGGAAGGATCATCGGTGATTTCATCATAAGCAAGAATACCTGTATGCTTAACTCCGAGATCAACGTGAATCTCAGCGGGAGTAACCGATGTGATAACGCCCGTAACCTTTTCTCCTGTATTTAAAGTTTTGAATGACATGTCAAGCATTTCAGCGAAGCTCATGTTATCGCTTATTGCTACATCATTTGCCTCCACGGCGGTGTTTTCTGTTTTTGTGATTTCTGACATTTTGTTTATAACCTCCTGTATAATTCTGTCGGGCGTCGATGCACCCGCAGTAATACCAATTTTAATTTTTCCGTTTATCATATCCTCGGTCAACTCGCTAGCATTTGATATTTGAACGGAAGGACAAAATCCGGAAGAAATATCATATAGTTTCTTAGTGTTTGAACTGTTCTTGCCACCAATTACTATCATGCAGTCAGAATTTGCTGCAATTTTTTGTGCATCTTCCTGGCGATTTTGTGTAACACAGCATATTGTATCAAATAAAGTCAAATTTGTATATAGTTTTTTAAGAATTTTAACACAAATTTTCCATTCGTTAATATTTTGTGTGGTTTGCGAGATAAAAACTTTACGTTTTTCCTCGTCTTTAGGAATAATTTGTATTTTATTTTCTAATTCTTGTGAATTGTTTACGACAATATATTTGCCGTCGTCAGGCTCTCGACTGATAAAACTGCAGATTCCCTTAACCTCGGGGTGATCAGGATTTCCGAAAATAATAAAGTACGGAGCGTCTTTTAAATTTTCCGTTATTACTATCTGCCATATTTTTTTTACAAAAGGACAAGTTGTATCAACGTATTCGATCCCGAGGTTATCAAGTAAATCGTAGGTTTCTCTGCGAGCACCGTGAGCTCTTATAAAAACAAGACTGTCTTCGGGCGACAAAAGCTTTAATTCATCTTCGTTTTCCACCTTATGTACACCTTTAGAACGAAGCTCGGCGTTATAATCGTCGTTATGAATTAAATCACCTAAAGTATAGATAGCTTTATTAGTATTTCCTATTGTCTTTTCAACGAGCTCGGCAGCTCTTTTTACGCCAAAGCAAAAACCTGCATACTCGGATTTTTTTATTATCATTTCATTTCACTCCCTTTGGCTAAAAGACAAATTTTTTCAAAAATATCTTGTGAAGCCAAAAGATAATCGTTGCCGTCTTCGCCAAAGTTAATATTCTCAAACGGGATGACGTCGCCTATTCTTACAGTGATTTTTCTAAAAGGCATAATTCTGTACTTGTTTGTATAAATGCCTATCGGCAACACAGAAGCACCGGATTTTGAACAAATAAATCCAACGCCTTTTTTCGCCTGCTCAGGATTTGGCTCAACGTGCAATCTTTTACCCTGCGGAAACAGAGAAAAATGTCCGCCATTTTTAATTATTTCTATTGATTTTTTTATAGATGCCATATCAGAGCCTTTTCTGCTTACGGGAAAAGCTGCTCCAAGTCCGTTTAAAATCTGTTTCAAGATAGGTATTTTAAATAGACTTTCTTTAGCCATGAAGCTTATTTGAAGCTGAGTTGCAACAAGCACAAGAATTGGGTCCCAATTCGATAGATGATTTGCACAAATTATGAAAGTTCCGTCATAATTCTTATTTTGTCGTTCATCAATAATTTTCACTCTTAAGAAAAATTTAACGAAAGGCGAAATTATTTTTATAATAGCTTTATACATTATTCCCCTACCTTTTCGGAAACTATTTTGAGTAACGCATCTACTGTTTCTTCAGGAGTGAGGTCGGTATTGTCCAGCAAAACCGCATCTTCTGCCTTTATAGCAGGCGCAACTTTTCTTGTTGAGTCGTTTTTATCTCTTAAAACCATGTCAGAGTAAACGTCCTCAAACTTAATTTCGGGATTTTTCTCTTTTAATTCTTCATAACGTCTCATAGCTCTTTTTTTAGGGTCGGCTGTAAGAAAAATCTTTACGTCTGCATTTGGTAAAACAACCGTAGCAATATCTCGTCCGTCCATAATCACAGAGCGTTCCGAAGCAATCTGCCTCTGAGTTCCAAGAAGAAAGCTTCTGACCTCGGGAATAGCGGAAACCGAAGAGGCATACATGGAAATCTCGGGAGTTCTGATGAAAGATGTAACGTCTTCTGCGTTTAAAATAACCTTTTGAACGCCGTTTTCATAAATTAAATCGAGCTTTATTTCATTTAAATACTTTTTGATTTCAACGATATTATCAAGAGAAATATTCTGCTTTAAAGCAAAGTATCCAAGTGAACGGTATAAAGCTCCCGTGTCAACGTAGGTGATACCCATACGTTTTGCTACTTCCTTAGCAAGAGAGCTCTTCCCTGCTCCTGATGGTCCGTCTATCGCAATATTAATCTTTTTCATAATTATTGTCCTTTATTTATTTTGTAGCTGAAGTAATGGCTGCATATGCCGTTGAAAAAGCAATCTGAAGATTAAAACCGCCCGTGTAAGCATCAACGTCGATAATTTCACCGGCAAAGTAAAGCCCATCTACAAGCTTAGATTCCATTGTTTTTGGGTTAATTTCCGAAACGGAAACACCGCCCGACGTAATTATTGCCTCCGAGATAGGACGTGTGCCCGAAATATGAAGAGTAAGATTTTTAATAAGCTCAACCAATTTAAGTCTTTCCTCTTTTGTTATTTCATTTACTTTTTTGTGAGGTGAAATCCCAGAAAGCTTTACAATTACAGGTATCAATTTTGAAGGTAAAAGCTGTGATAGAGAATTTTGAAAATCTTTATTTTTATTGTTGTTGAAGTCTGATAGAATTCTCTTTGATAATTGTTCCAAAGTCAGTGCTGGCTTTAAGTCGATTACAGCTAACATATTTGAATTTTCGAAGCTGCGTACAAATGACGTTGCACTTAAAACAACGGGTCCGCTAATACCGTAGTGAGTAAACAGCATTTCTCCAAAATCTTCATATTCAACATGGGAGTTTGTGGAATTAATAATTTTAAAGCTGATGTTTTTAAGGCTCAATCCCATAAGCTCTGCACACCATTTATCCTTACAAACGAGTGGGACAAGAGATGGCTTAGGAGCAATAATTTTGTGGCCAAAGCTTTTTGCAAATTTATATCCGTCACCGGTAGAGCCCGTTAGAGGATAAGAAATGCCACCTGTTGCAATAATGACCTTATCAAACTTATACTCTTCGCTTTTTGTTTTGACAGAAAAAACGTTGTTAATTTTCTCAATTTTCTCGATTTCTTTATAAATAAATTGAACACCGTTGTTTTCGGCTTTTTTGTGCAGGGCATTACGAATATCAACGGCTTTGTCAGAGACGGGAAATACTCTGCTTCCTCTTTCTACCTTTAATGGTACTCCAATTTCTTCAATAAAACTGAATGTGTCATTATTAGAAAAAGAGTAAAAAGAAGAAAATAGAAATTTCGGATTAACAGGTATGTTTTTTAAAAAGTCGCTTTGTTCACATGCGTTTGTAACGTTGCATCTTCCCTTACCTGTAATCAATAGCTTTTTGCCGGTGTATTTATTTTTTTCAAATACGAAAATTTCATTATCTGCACTCGGCATACAAGAAGCAGCTGCAAAAAGACCCGCTGCACCGCCACCGATTATTGCAATGCGATTATTTGGCATATCATTATCCTGAAGTTGTTTTTAATAAATATATAATACTATTTTTTTGTAAAAAAATCAACACTTAAATTTATTTCTATTGAAAAAGATTGCTCCACGTGATATAATTTATTTAATAAATTT
>JAZNZV010000106.1:0-9124 GCA_045595105.1 Eubacteriales bacterium
GGCCTGGTAGTTCAGTTGGTTAGAACGCTAGCCTGTCACGCTAGAGGTCGTGGGTTCGAGTCCCATCCAGGTCGCCAAGTCGTGCTGATATAGCTCAGTTGGTAGAGCACATCCTTGGTAAGGATGAGGTCACCAGTTCGACTCTGGTTATCAGCTCCAAAAAATCGAAGCACTTCTTGGGAAGTGCTTTATTTTTTTATTGTACTTTCTTGAATTTTGTGATATAATCTGAAAAAAGAAGTAAATTTCTGAGAGGTTTAAAATGAATATAGAGAATATCGAAACTCCGGCTTTGATTGTTGATAAAAAAATATTGCTCGAAAATATGAAAGCTATGACCGACCTTCTCTCCGGAACCGGTTTGAAGCTTCGCCCTCACTATAAGTCTCATAAGTGTGCCGACCTTGCCCTCATTCAGATAGAAAATGGCGCAAAGGGTATGACTTGTGCAAAGCTTAGTGAGGCTATTGACCTTTGTGATGCCGGTATTGACGATATTCTCATTGCCAATCAAATTACAGATGAAAAGAAGATACGCCGTCTTGCTGACCTTGCCGGTTGTTGCCATCTCACTGTTTGCGTAGATGACAAGAATAATGTGGAAAGGCTCTCTGAAGCTGCAAAGAATTCGGGCACTACGATATATTGCCTTGTAGAATTTGAAATCGGTATGCAGAGATGTGGAGTTAAAACGAAAGAAGAAGTTTTAGAGTTGGCTCGTGCCATTGAGAAGAGTGACAACCTGGTGTTTGATGGCATACAAACCTATGCGGGTCATATATCTCACGTTGTTTCCGTGGAAGAAAGAAAAAGCGCTACACATGAAAACTATAAGAAAATTACCGAGCTTCTCGATTATCTGAAAGCAAATGGTATCAGCGTGAATATTGTTTCGGGAGGCAGTACCGGAACTGCGCAAATAAAGGTCAATGACGGAATATATAACGAGCTTCAGGCAGGAAGCTACCTGTTCATGGATTCGACGTACAGTGACCTTAATTTGCCATTCAAAAACTCTCTTTTCGTGCTTTCCACGGTCGTTAGCTGTAAAGATGGGCTTACGGTGGTTGATGCAGGAGTAAAGACCTGCGGTGTTGACCAAGGCATGCCCAAAATATATGGTAATGAAGTGGAGAACGTCGTTGCCAGCGAAGAGCATTTTCAGCTTCACGGTTTGAAAAAGGAAGTTAAACTGGGTGACAAAATAAAGCTTATTCCGGGGCATTGCTGTTCAACGGTAAATCTCCACGATAAAATTTACCTTGTTGACAATGATAAAGTAGTAGGACGTCTTCTTATAACCGCAAGAGGAATAGGAAGATAAGTGAGGTAACAATGGATAGTATAGATTTTAAAATTCTTGAATGCTTAAAAGAAAATTCCCGCATGAATGCGACGGCAATAGGGGAGAGGATAAACCTTTCCACCTCGGCAGTTCTTGAAAGAATAAAGAAGCTTGAAGCGTCAAAAGTTATTGTTAAGTACACTACCGTCATCGATAGCGAAAAGATAGGAAAGGGAATTACCGTTTTCTTGTCAGTAAGCCTTGAGCATCCCAAGTTTGACGAGAACTTCAGAACACAAGTCATGGAAAATGAAGAAATAGTGGAATGCCACTACGTAACTGGTGACTATGACTATATGCTCAAATGCACAACTGCCTCAAGTAAAACACTTGAACAGCTTCTAAATTTCGTGAAGAGCATAAACGGAGTCAGCCACACCAAAACACTTGTGGTAATGCGCACTACAAAAAATGAATTTACGTACTGATCATATTGACAAAATTATACTCTTGTGATATATTATCTCTTGCAGAGTAGAGTTAACTGCGTTAGCTATTTTTAGCTTACAGTGCTTATCGGACGGGGAGTTGCCGATTTGACGAAGGGTACGCCTGCGGTAGTTTAACTCGCATCCCGCTGCTACAATTAAGAGAAGTTTACCTCCTAATGGTAGCATACTATTCTATTGCTCCATAAAAGGAGGTATTTTTTATGGATAAAAAACTTAGTGCAAAAGCCGTCACTACTTGCGCTTTGCTTGTGGCAATGAGCGTTATTATTGGTATCTTTTGCAAAAACTTCATGAACTTCGGGGGAGGACTTTTCAGAGTCACCTTCGAAAACCTGCCTATCATTTTGTCGGGTATCCTTTTCGGACCCCTTGTGGGAGGATTTGTTGGAGTTGCCACCGACTTTATCAGTTATTTTCTTTCGGCACAGATTTATCCGCCTAACCTTATTGTCACCCTCGGTGCCGCCGCTATCGGTATCGTGTCAGGCATTGTGTCAAGGTGGATAGTGAAGAAGAGAGGCTTTTTGCAGATCATACTCTCAGAAATCACAGCACACCTTATCGGCTCCGTTATAGTCAAATCTATCGGACTTTACACCTTCTACGGTGTAGCAGTACTTTGGAGAATTCCACTTTACACCGTTATAGTTGCAGTTGAAACAGCCGTTGTGTGTCTGCTCTATAAAAATACTAACTTCCGAAATTTGTTTTTAAACCGTTAGGTTAAGGAGGCAACCTTGAACTACGTCGAAGCACTTGAATATATACACTCCGTCTCATGGAAGGGAAGCCGTCCCGGACTTGGAAGAACGAGAGAACTTCTCTCTCTTATGGGCAACCCTGAAAAAAAGCTCAAATTTGTCCATATCGCAGGTACTAACGGCAAGGGCTCTACCGCCTCAATGACGGCAAGCATCCTTGAAAAAGCAGGATATACCGTGGGACTTTATACCTCTCCCTATATTTTTACCTTTAATGAAAGAATGAGAGTAAACAAAGAGAATATTTCTGATAGCGACCTTGTGTCTGTTACTGAATTTGTAAAGCCTCTCGCCGATAAAATGGTAGATAGCCCTACCGAATTCGAGCTTGTCACCTGTATCGCCTTTGAGTTTTTTTACCGCAAGAAATGCGATATAGTGGTTTTAGAGGTGGGTATGGGAGGAGAGCTTGACTCAACTAATGTGATAGAGTCTCCTGAAGTGTCTGTTATTACTAATATTGGACTTGACCACACCGACTTTCTCGGCGATACCCTTGAAAAGATTGCCGAAACCAAGTCCAAGATTATAAAAGAAAATTCTGTTGCAGTACTCTATCCTTCTACTAAAGGCGTAGAAGAAGTCGTTGAAAATAGATGCCGTCACGTTGGAACAAGGCTTATAAAGGCAGATTTTGATGCAGTGATTTCAAAAGAAAAATCCCTCTCAGGTCAGACCTTTGACTATAAGAGCTTTAAAAATGTCAAGCTCCCCTTACTTGGTAAGCATCAGCTCAACAACGTAGCAACGGTTTTTGCAGTCATTGATGCACTTAAAAGTAAAGGCTGGAATATTCCCGATAAAGCTGTTGTTGACGGAATAGAAAGCGTCAGATGGCAGGGAAGATTTGAGCTTATGTCGGAAGCCCCCACTTTCATCGTTGACGGTGGACATAATCCACAGTGCGCCGCAGCTCTCTTTGAAAACGTCAAGGAATATCTCGGCGATAAAAAGCTTGTGGTCCTTACGGGAGTCCTTGCTGATAAGGACTTTGAGAGTATGTACGCAGATATGGCAACTCTCACCGCCGAGTTTGTAACAGTCACACCCCCAAATCCCCGAGCACTAAAGTCAGAAAAGCTTGCCGAGTACCTCACACGATTTGGTAAGCCCGTCACACCCGCTCCTTCAATTGAGGAAGGCGTAAAGCTTGCAAAAGAAAGAGCAGGGGAGAAGGGAGCCGTCCTCGCCTATGGTTCACTTTATATGGTAGCAGATATAGAAAAATCAGCCGTGAAATAACGGCTGATTTTTTCTATGTGTTTATTTTTTTATTGTCGCTTCTCTCCAAAAGATAGTCAACTGAAACGTTATGAAAATCCGCAAGCTTTATAAGAATGGTGGTTGGAACGTCGATATCGCCCCTCTCGTAGTTGCTGTAAACACGTTGGCTGCAAGAGAGTATTTCACCCATTTCACTTTGCGTTAAATCTTTATCTTCACGTAAATTTCTGATGCGTGGATAATGTGGCATAAATTACTTTCTCCATTTATATAGTCATTCTATGTGATAATTATACAAATAAGTTTTTTATCCAATGGTACGATTCGTCACAATAGCGAATATTTCGCTATTGACATTTAGCGAAATATTCGCTAAAATATTCTATGAATAAAAACAAGGAGAATATATGGAATGAAAAAGAGAGCACTTTCGTTTTTGTTAACAGCAATTTTATTAATACAGATGGTGTCTTTGCCAATAATTGCAGCAACAGATATCGCTACTGATACCAACGAAACAGAGGGATTGGATTGGGACGAAGGAATTGAAACTCCTGCTATCCCCACGCCTGATGATAATATCACTTACCCTCTTGAAGAGGATGAGATTCCGAGAATTGACTGGACAGGCACAGAAGATGAAGAAACGTACACAGTAACCTGGAAAAACTATGACGGCACAGTACTTGAAACCGATACCGACGTAGCGTATGGCACAACTCCCACCTATGACGGAGCAACACCCGAAAGAGAGTCAACGTCAGAATACACTTACACCTTCTCGGGGTGGACTCCTGAAGCTTCGGCAGTCAAAGGAGACGTGACTTACACAGCTACTTATTTTGCCGAGAAAATAACAAAACCTGAATCCGATGTTAAGCTTACGATGACAGGAGGCAGGGCAAGACCCGAAACCGAAATTGTAATACCTGTGACTATTTCTGATAATGTAGGACTGGCTGGTCTTCAGCTTTCGCTTTCTTACTCCAACGCTCTTACCTTGAAGGGCATAGAAACAGGGGACGCACTTAACGGTCTCACCTTTACTTCTCCGGGAAATCTTTTGGCTAACCCAATAACTCTTCTCCTTGCAGGAGAGGTTGCCGATGACACCAATGGAACGGTGTTTAATCTTACCTTTACTGTCAATGCCGATACCCCCGAAGGCGATTATGATGTCAGCATAACTGTGGTGGATTCTTATGACAACGATATGGAAACGGTGCACGTTTCAAATACCTCGACAACAGTAACGGTAGTTCACTATACACCTGGTGACGTGAATGGCGACGGCAATGTTACTGCCCGTGATATTACCGCTCTCAGCCGATATATCGCAGGAGGTTATAACGTAACTGTTGTGGAAGCGGCACTTGATATAAACCGTGACGGAAATGTTACCGCAAGAGATATTACAACGCTTAGCCGATATATCGCAGGCGGTTACGGAATAGAACTAAAATAAAGGAGATAACTATGAAAATAAAAATACTTTATTTATTTCTTGCATCTCTTTTGATTATTCTAACTGTGTCGGTTACGGCATTTGCTACGCCGATATATGACGACGAAAACGAAATTGGAGATATAGATTGGGAAGATGCTGTACTTGAAGAAAGCATAGTTACAGTAGGCGATGTTACCGTTTATGAGGGACAGAGCACAGTAGACGTTCCCATCACTGTTTCGGGTAGCACAGGACTTGCAGGACTCCAGCTTTCCATGACGTACAGCGATGGACTTGAGCTGACAGTTATAGAAAGAGGGGAGGCTCTTTCGGAGCTTACCTACACAAAACCCAACGATATGAACGCAAATCCCATAACTCTTCTCCTTGCGGGAGAGGTTGCTGATGATAATACCAACGGAGTATTATACACCTTGACCTTTTCCCTTCCAAGCGATGCCATCGGAAATTATTCGGTGGACATCAAGCTTGAAGATGCATATGACAATGATATGGAAACAGTTCCCGTTACTGTTTATAATGGCACAATTACCGTCATCCCCGCTGAACCTCCCGTAAAAGCCGTTGGCAAAGCACTTCTCCTCGACGGCGGTATAGGTGTCAAGGTGTATTTCGAGTATGACTCTGACGTTGTATCAATTGACGACGTTATGGCAGAAGCAACTATTATAAATTCCGATAACGGCTTGTCTGACACCGTAGATTTAGAGCTGTTTGAGGCAGAAAACCTTGATAATACTGTTTATGGCATAATCGAGGTATCCCCCAAGGACTATGAAAATACCACAATGAACGTAACCGCCTCGGCACTTGGCTCAAGCTCCGAAACAGTTGCTTTGAAGGTGTCGGAAATAATAGACGAGTATCAGTCATGCACCACTGTTTCACCGTCGGTCATTTCTCTTGTCAACGCTCTTGAAACCTACTGCGAGCAGGCAGATATATTCTTTAATAACAAAACCGCCAAGGAAATTACACTTACAACCGAAGAGGAAGGCGCACTTACAATGCCTACTCTGGCAGGCGATAAAACAGTGGGAAATCTTACTTTTTACTCTTCAACGTTGCTGCTTAAAAGTAAGGTAACTCTTCGCCATTATTTTACAATAGACGGAGAATTTAACCCATCTGACTATACCGTGGACGGAGCCGAGCTTTACGATAGGACAGACGGGTATGCCTACCTTGAAATAGCAAATATCAACGCATCAGAATTGCACAACGTGAAAAAGGTTGTTCTTGAAAAAGGTGATAGCAAAATAGTTTTATCCTTCTCACCACTCAACTACGTAACTCTCAACTATAAAAGCACAGATACAAGACTTGCCAATATAGTAAAAGCACTTTATAAGTATAGTATAGAAAGTAAAAACTACTTAAATCCCGAAATAACTTATCCTCTCGAAGAGGACGAAATTCCGAGAGTACAGTGGTAAAAAACAAGGGAATGCGTTTTCGCATTCCCTCGTTTTATGTTATTCAGTCGAAGATTTTGCGTAAGCAAAATCAATCTAACTTTTTCACTATTACATCTTACTTATTACTTCCAATGAATATCCTTTTCTACAAAGGATATTCATTGGCACGGCATAGGTAGAAAAAAGCACGTTTTGACTCATATCGAAATTATCTACCGCCTTGATAAGCCCGACACACCCTACTTGGAAGAGGTCGTCCGAGCATTCGCCTCTGCCCACAAATTTCTGCATAACGCTGAGTACCAGTCTTAAATTTCCCGAGATAAGCTCCTCTCTCGCCCTCTCGTCTCCGTTTTTCATCTTTATCATAAGCTCGCTCTTTTCCTCGTTGGTGAGTACCTTGAGCTTCGCAGTATTAACTCCGCAAATTTCAACTTTATTAAACATAACCTTAAACCTCCTTTTCGACTAATTAGAGTATTACCGAAATCAAAGTAATTTATTTTTTAAAATCCTTAATATTTTTTATTATTTTTCCTTTACAAAACGTGGAAAATAATGTATAATAACTTGGATACATAGGAAAATATAAGAAAAGGAAGATGAAAAAATGAACAAAGTACTCGTTGAAACATCAGCCCGTCACGTACATCTCAGTGCAGAGCATCTCGAAATTCTTTTCGGTAAGGGCGCTGAACTCACAGTAAAGAAAATGCTTTCTCAGCCCGGTCAGTTTGCCTGCGAAGAGAGAGTTACCGTTGTAGGACCTAAGAGAGAGATCAAGGGTGTCAGCATCCTCGGTCCTGTAAGACCTGCAACTCAGGTAGAGCTTTCCCTCACAGACGCAAGAAGCATTGGTCTTTCCGCTCCCATCCGTGAGTCGGGAGACGTTGCAGGAACCCCCGGCTGTAAGCTTGTAGGTCCTTGCGGAGAAGTTGAAATAGCTGAGGGCGTTATCGCAGCTAAGCGTCATATCCACCTTACTCCTGCAGATGCAGAAGAATTCGGCGTAAAGGATAAGGAGATAGTGTCAGTTAAGATCGACGGTGAAAGAAACCTCGTGTTCGGTGACGTTGTTGTAAGAGTAAGCGAGAAGTTTGCTGCAGCAATGCACATAGATACAGACGAATCCAATGCGGCAGCCGCATTCGGAGAAGTTTATGGTGAAATTGTAAAATAATATAAAAGGAGATATAAAAATGACAGACCACATTTTTTATTCACACGAAGTAGAAAATATGTGTCCCATTGCTAAGGGTCCTCACCACGGTCCCGCTCCCATTCCGGAAGAAGGCAGATGGGTAAAGGCTTATGAGATCAAGGATATCTCAGGTCTTTCACACGGTATAGGCTGGTGTGCGCCTCAGCAGGGATGCTGTAAGCTCACTCTTAACGTTAAGGATGGTATCATCGAAGAGGCTCTTGTTGAGACTCTCGGATGCTCGGGTATGACCCACTCAGCAGCTATGGCGGCTGAAATCCTTCAGGGCAAGACCCTTCTTGAAGCTCTTAACACCGACCTTGTTTGTGACGCTATCAACGTTGCAATGAGAGAGATCTTCAAACAGCTCGTTTACGGACGCAGCCAGACTGCATTCTCCGAAAACGGTCTTCCCATCGGTGCTTCTCTTGAAGACCTTGGTAAGGGACTTCGTTCTCAGGTTGGTACTATGTTCGGTACTAAGGCTAAGGGCGTTAGATACCTTGAAATGGCTGAGGGCTACGTTCTTAACATCGCTCTCGACGAAAACTCTGAAGTTATCGGTTATAAGTTCGTTAACCTCGGTAAGATGATGGATGCTATCAAGGCTGGTAAGGACCCCAAGGAAGCATACGAATCAAATATCAAAACTTATGGTAGATATGATGGCGCAGCCAAATATATCGATCCCAGACACGAATAAGAAAGGGGGATAACAAATATGTCTAACGAAGTAAAATTTGAAGGTAAAGAAAGAAGAATGGCAGGCATTATCGCTTGCATGGAAGAGTATGGAATCAAGGATCTTGAGGACGCTCGTCAGATTTGTCTTGACAAAGGTGTTGACCCCGATGCGATTGTAAAGGGCATACAGCCTATCGCATTTGAAAACGCAGCATGGGCTTATACCCTCGGCTGTGCTCTCGCAATAAAGAAGGGCGTAAAGAACGCCGCTGACGCCGCTGAGCTTATCGGTGTAGGTCTCCAGGCTTTCTGCATCCCCGGCTCCGTTGCAGCTAACCGTAAGGTTGGACTTGGTCATGGTAACCTTGGCGCAATGCTTCTCAGAGAAGAAACTAAGTGCTACTGCTTCCTCGCAGGTCACGAGTCCTTCGCTGCAGCTGAAGGTGCTATCGGTATTGCAAGAAACGCTAACAAGGTAAGAAAAGAGCCCCTCCGTGTCGTTCTTAACGGTCTCGGCAAGGACGCTGCTTATATCATCGCAAGAATCAACGGCTTCACATACGTTGAAACC
>JAZNZV010000107.1:0-3087 GCA_045595105.1 Eubacteriales bacterium
GTTCTCTCGGTTGACGTGCAGAAAAAGAGAATAGGACTTACCATTAAAGGCGTAAAGTAAAGAAATAAGGCAGAAACGAAAATTCGTTTCTGCCTTTTTTACGTCTCTGTTATAATTCCTGTCACATCATCGGTACTGCAAATGTTGTACATATATCGTTTGCCCTTTTTACTACTGTCGCACAGATAAAAGGTTTTTTCGGCATTTTTCATCATACTTTTTCTCACCGACGATTCTTCTATGGAGGAGTCGGTAATATATCCGTCCTCCACGTATCCTCTGCTTGAAAAGAAGAATATATCTGCATTTATACTTGAAATAAACCTTTCGGCTTCATTGCCTACGTATGCAATGGAATGGGAGAGAAGAAGCCCTCCCGTACAATAATTTTTTACGTTATTTTCAGCCAACCTCATAGAGGTTTTAGGGCTGTTGGTAATCACGATAATATCGTTGAGCTTACTCAAATAAGGGACTATATGCGCCACCGTTGACGAGGCATCGAGAAAGATAACGTCGCCGTCCTTCACAAGCTCAACTGCCTTCCTTGCTATTATCTCCTTTGAACGGCTGTTCTGGTCCTCGCGAAGCATCAAGGGTATCTCCTTTTCGGCGCTCTGCCTGAGCACTACCCCTCCGTGAGTCCTCGACACCTTCCCCTGCTCCTCCAGAAGGGTAAGGTCTCGGCGTATGGTAGGCGGACTTACATAAAGAAGTGAGGACAGCTTATTGACGGTAATGCTCTTATTCTTTTCGAGAATCTTCAATATCTCCTCTTGTCGCTCGATGTTAAACATATAAATTCGCCTTTCGTTTACTTTCATATATTTTCGTATACGTTTGTATTTTTTGATTTTTTATCATATACATCGCCATACATTGTCATTTGTTTTCGTTTGTGTCATAATATCACAAAAAAACGGACATGTAAAGGGGATAGTATGAAAAAAACAGTTAAGTCGCTGAATCTTCACGCAATAAACGATTTAAGGTACGAGGATACCACTCTTACCGACTGCAAGGAGGACGAGGTACTGATTGAGGTAAAAAGCGCAGGCATATGCGGAAGTGATATTTCGAGAGTATACACCAAGGGGACCTACCACTTCCCCACCATAATCGGTCACGAGTTTTCGGGTAAGGTAGTCTATGACCCAAAAGGAGAGCTTGAAGGATGCAAAGTAGCCGTTTTTCCCCTCCTGCCCTGCTTTAAGTGTGACAGCTGTCGTGAAGAAAGCTTCGCCACATGCGAGAGCTACGACTACTACGGCTCAAGACGTGACGGCGGTATGACGGAATACGTCGCCGTAAAGAGGTGGAATGTCCTTTTGATGCCCCAAAGCTTAAGCTATGACGAGGGAGCAATGTGCGAGCCCGTTTCGGTGGCAAGGCACGCCGTCTTGAAGCTTGACATTCAAAAGGGAGACAACGTCTTCATATCGGGAGCAGGTCCCATCGGGCTGATTGCAGGACAATGGGCGAAGCTTTTCGGTGCCCAAAACGTCTATTACATAGATATCGACAAGAGAAAGCTGGATTTTGCAAGGACGCTGGGCTTTTCGGAGTACGAGGAAGGCGTGAGAATCGACTGCTCCATTGAGGGAACAGGCTTTTCCGAGCCGTTAAGGAAGTGTCTTGAAGCAACCAAGCCACACGGAAAGCTTGTATTTATGGGTAACCCCGGTGGTGACGTTGTTTTGTCTCAAAACACATATTGGCATATTTTGAGAAAAGAATTACAGATATCGGGAACATGGAATTCCTCATACAGCAGTATTGCAAACGATTGGAAGGAAAGTATTAAGGCAATGGCGGAGGGGCAAATTGATGTAAAACCTCTTATAACCCACAAATTCCCTTTGTCCAGAGGCAATGAAGCATTTGAAATGATGAAAAGCAAAACAGAGTTTTATAACAAGGTTATTCTTAACATAAATGAGGAGGAAAAGTAAAATGAATAAAAAAATTTCGCCTTCAATTATGTGTGTTGACTTTTTCAAACTTGAAGAATATATAAAGGAATTTGAGAAAAACGATATCGACTTAATCCATATCGACATAATGGATGGCTCATTTGTTCAAAATTTCACACTGGGAACGGATTTTGTAAAGGCAATAAAGAGCAAAACAAATATTCCTGTGGATATTCACCTTATGATAGAGAATCCCGAAAGCAAGCTTGATTGGTTTGAATTCGGTGAAAACGATTATGTTGCAGTTCATTATGAATCAACACGCCATTTAAATAAAGTGATATCCGCTATCAAAATGAGAGGTGCGAAAGCCATGGTTGCCATTAATCCCGCTACCCCTCTTTGTGTTCTTGACAGTGTGCTTGATGATATAGATGCAGTTTTAGTCATGACGGTCAATCCCGGATTTGCAGGTCAGAAGCTTGTAAAATCAACGATTAAGAAAATAAAGAATTTAAGAGAAGAGCTTGACTTAAACGGATATGAGCATATTGAAATCGAGGTCGACGGAAACGTAAGCTTCGAGAACGCCATTCTTATGAAGGATGCAGGTGCGAACATTTTTGTAGCAGGCAGCTCCAGCATCTTTTCAAAAGAGTCAACACTTAAGGAAAATACAAGAAAGCTGAAAAGCTGTATAGACTAAGAAAAAAAGAGATTTTTTTGTAAAAATGCCTTAAAAACTGTGTTTCTCAAAAAAAGGGCAACCCCTTAAAAAAGGGTGTTTTGGACATCGTTTATTTAAAATTTGTGCAATTTTAACATATGCTGACCTTGAAAATTGGGAAATAAACATCTTTACTATTTTTCCCTTTTCTGTTATGATAATAGGGCAAGAAAATTATTTTGAGTTTTACATTAATTCAGGAGGTCAAATCCATATGGCAAGTGTATCACTTAAGCATATTTACAAAAAATATCCCGGTGGAGTTACAGCCGTTTCAGACTTCTGTCTTGAAATCAAGGACAAGGAATTTATCATCCTCGTTGGTCCTTCCGGTTGTGGTAAGTCCACTACACTGAGAATGATTGCAGGTCTTGAAGAGATTTCCGAAGGTGAGCTTTTCATCGGTGACAAGATCGTCAACGACGTAGCACCTAAGGACAGAGACAT
>JAZNZV010000108.1:0-6092 GCA_045595105.1 Eubacteriales bacterium
GTTGTTGATTCTGTCTCAAGGCTTGTTAAAGGTGTTTTGCCAGACGAGGAATGCTATGAAAAAGAAAGCATTGCTAATGGATTATTAGAGTTTCCGCAATATACCCGTCCATTTGATTTCATGGGGGAGAAGGTTCCCGAAGTCCTTTTGTCAGGCAATCATTCCGACATTGAGAAGTGGCGATTTGAACAATCGCTGGAGATAACGAGAGCAAGACGACCCGACCTCTATGAAAAAGTGGATTTGAAAGAAAAAGAGTTAGAGCTTAAGAGCTATATACAGAAGGCGTGTACCGGAGGAAAAAATAATGGAAAAGAAGAGTAAATCTGCTTCTTTGACTGTTTTAATTATGATTTTGGCAATGCTCATATCCAAGCTTCTGGGTATGCTTAGAGGAGTATTGCTTGCTGCCTCATATGATATTTCAGAAAAGGCTACTGCTTTTTCTGCCGCATCGAGAATACCTCTTTCCTTTTTTGATATTGTTTTTGCTTCTGCTATTCTTGGTTGTTTCATACCTGTTTACAATTCCTTTAGCGGTGAAAGCGATAAGGAACAAAAAGATGAATTCACATCAATATACCTAAACTTTTTACTTTTAGTTACTGGCTTTTTCGCTATTCTTGGAATAATATTTGCAGAGCAGTTGATAGATTTGGTTGCTCCCGGTCTTCTCGTTGAAACGCAAAAATTAGCTGTCCTTTTACTGAGATTAATGTTCCCGATGATAATTTTTGCCGCAGCTTCTTACACGCTGGTTGGTGTTTTGCAATCAAACGGCAGTTTTATTGTTCCTGCTTTTATAAGCGCTGTCTCAAATCTATTTATCATTTTGTATTTTGTATTTTTAGATTCTTCGTTTGGCATTAAGGGGCTTGCGATAGCGTATTCATTGGCATGGCTTATTCAATTATTAACGCTCGTTGTTCCTACAATTAAGTCCGGATATAAATACAAGCTATCTTTGAACTTGAAAAACAAGGGCTTTATTGTGGCGATGCGGATGACCCCATCTATAATTATGGGATCATGGCTTGCTCCTTTATGCTTGCTTATAAGCATGCGCTTTGCCGCATTGACCAAAATTGCTGGCGCTGTTCCTTCGTTTGAATATGCTGTTAATCTTTTTACAGTAATTACCGGTATAACTACATACGGAGTGTGCAATTATATTTTCCCAAAACTATCAGCTCAGGTAAGCTCTAACGATGATGAGTTTTCGGATACTGCAAAAACAGGTTTAACAAGTGCCGTTCTGATGACCGTCATTATCGCTGCATTGGTTTTTTCTCTGGCTCCTCAGGGGATATCCATAGTTTATCAAAGAGGATCGTTTGATGCAGACGCAGTTAATAAGGTGACTACCGTTTTGAGAGCACTTGTGCCAGGTATGATAGGTTTTACTTTAGTTGAATTTTTAAGTAGAACTTTTTATGCTCTTAAAAAGCCAAGATTTCCTGTGATATCTGTAATTGTCGGAATTGTAATCGATTTTGTTTCCGTTCTTCTGCTTACAAAAATTTTTGGTGATGGCCTTGCTTTAATCGGATTGTCATATTCCCTTGGTATGCTTGGAGCAGGACTGACAATGCTGATTTTTTCTGCTTTTAAGATTAAAAAATTTATAACGTTGACCTTGCTCTCTGATTTTTTGAAAGCGATAATATCAGGTGTAATTTCGTGTTTCGCAATGTTTAAATTAAATGTCGTACTTTCTAATGCCTTTGAAACGAATTTCGTTTTCAATTTGTTTAGTGCGCTATTTATCGCTGTAATTGGAATAATTATATATGTTGTATTACTTGTTGTTCTTAGAGAAAACACAATATGTTCGTTTTTTAAGGTAGTGAAAAAGAGGTGGAATTTTGAAGATAACAAAAAATAATAAACTGAAAAATTCTATAAGCTCAAGCTTTTTTATTTCCATTCTTAATAAGATTTCCGACTTTTTCTACGGAATGATTATTTCCTGTAAAGCTGCCAAGCTTTTCTGTTCCTATGATAATATTGAAGAGAAGTCTCGAGGCTCTTTCGTCAAACGTGTATTAAACAGGATTACTCCCAATCCTAAAGCTGTATTAAAGGCAAAAAACCTCTTCGCAAAAAAAATAGAGAACAGCTTATTTTATAAGGTATATAAAAAGCTCGTCTCACACTTTTTGGGAGCGAAAGCAAAGCTTCACGGTATTTTCTTAATTGTCTACGGCCTTTCTTCTTCGTGCGTAGGCTTTGTAGAAAAGTATGCCTTTCGCTATACAGATGAAAGCTCGTCACTGATTACTCAAGGCATTATTTTAATAGCTTTGTCTTTACCGTTGCTTTTTGCCAAAAGTTCCATATATGAGCTTCTTGTCAGCGGAAAGATTTCAAGCGCTGTCATCAGATTTTTAGATATAAAATGCGAAAGCGTCAAAAATGATACAACTGTTGACAATACTGCTATTCCTGTTATATTAGCACTATTGTGCGGATTTGGCAGTTTTGTTTTTGAGCCGATTTACTTTTTGCTCCTTTTCATTGCTCTTGCTGTGGTATGTATTATTTTTCACAGACCCGAACTGGGTGTTTTATTAACAGTAACGCTTCTTCCTTTTACACCCACAATGGTGATATGTGCTGAAATTATTTTAGTCTGGTTTGCCTTTTTATTAAAAGTAGCACGTGGAAAGCGAAGCCTTAAACTTTCTGTGCTCGACTTTGTAGTTTTACTTTTCTCGCTTTTTATGCTTTTTGGCGGAGTGTTTTCTGTTACTCCTTCCAAGAGTATCATGTCGTCTTGTGTGTTTATCTGCTTTATTTCGTTTTACTTTATAATTGTCAACCTTGTAAGAACTACCGAATTATCATACAAGCTTTTGTCTTGCTCACTATTCTCTTGCACAATTTGTTCTTTATATGGTATTTATCAAAATTTCTTTTCGGCACCCGATACTACGTGGACTGACGAAGACATGTTTTCTGAAATAGAAACACGTGTAGTTTCCACATTTGAAAACCCTAACGTTTTTGGCGAATACCTTATTATGCTTATCCCCGTTGCTCTTGCACTACTAATTACTTCAAAACGGTTGTTTAACAAGGCTTCATATTTTGCTTGCTTCGGCGTATCTTTATTAGCGCTTGTTTATACCTGGTCGAGAGGTGCATGGCTTGGCTGCATAGCATCCATGATAATTTTTATGGTAATTATCAGCAAAAGGGCAATATCATTCTATTTGCTCGGCATTTTTGCTTTACCCGTTGCTATACCCATGCTACCTAATTCGATATTGGACAGGTTTTCGAGCATTGGAAACATGACGGACTCTTCTACATCTTACAGAGTTTTCATTTGGGAAGCAAGTGTAAAAATGATAAAAGATTTTCTTTTTACAGGTATAGGAATTGGTACGTCTGCTTTTCAAACTGTATATTCTGAGTACGCTCTTGCGGGAATAGAGACAGCACCTCATTCTCATAATTTGTATCTGCAAGTTCTTGTTGAAACGGGCATTTTTGGATTTTTAACTTTTGTTTCCGTCGTACTTTTGTTTTTAACCAAGGTATTTTCTTTCCTCAAAAAAAATAATTCTTTAAATAAAAAAATCATAATCGGTTCACTGACTTGTGGTATTATAGCTTTTCTTGTACAAGGCTTTACCGATTACGTATGGTACAACTACCGTGTCTTTGGTATGTTTTGGATCATTGTTGCTATGTGTGTTGCTTTGGTTAATTCGTATAGCAATGAAATAATTGAAAATACGGAAAGCGTATAATGGAGGATAATATGGATAATAAAACTAAAAAATACCGTTTTAATATTATTGACGTTCTTATTATTTTGGTTATAGTTATGGTAGTTGCTGTTATGTATTATTTTACAGTAGCAAGAAACTCGGTTGTTTCTAATTCTGAAATCACTGTTGACTATACCGTTGAACTTAAGACTGTACGTTCAGAACACATCGACAACATTAAGATAGGTGACAGAGTTGTTGAAACCGTTCGTGATCAACAGATCGGAGAAGTAATCGACGTTCAAGTTAGTCCCGCTTATAATATAGTCACCAACACAGTGACAGGCGAAACGTATAAATCTTTTTATCCTGCAATCAATTTGCCCCCCGAAAGTGACGCAGACAGCCAGACAGAAGTTCCCGATGAAGAAGCAGAAAGCATCGAGCCTTTATACGATTATTACAACGTAAGAGTTACCATAAGAGGCAACGTCAAGAAAAGTGAGTCGGGCTACAACATTAACGGATTTAACGTTGTTGTTGGTGAACAGGTTCATTTCAGAGTACCAAGTTACGTAAACAGTGGATATTGCGTAAATATAGCAGAGGTTAATGAGTAGGGGGAGAGAGTATGAAGATCAAAAAAATTCGTTTTAATGCAATAGACCTGCTTATTCTCATAGCAATTGTTGCTGCAATTTTTACTGCAGTATACCGTAGCGGTTTAAAGGACAGCTTGATTGCTATTCGTTCTAACGAAACAATAGTTTATACAGTTAAAATAAACAACGTGCAAGCAGAGTCTTTTGATATGATAGAAATTGAGGACACCTTGTTTAATCAGAGCGACGACAAGAAGCTCGGTAATATTGTTGCTAAAGAATACAGTGACGCTGAAACGTACATTGTTCTCGACACCGGAGAAATTATGAAAACGTACATTCCCGAAAGAGTAGACATTACTCTGACTGTTGAAGCAACGGGACGTGTCTCTGAAGAAGGCTGTATGATCGGTGGTAATTATTTTATTGCAGCCGGTAAGTATATATCTGCATATACAGAAAAGGTATCGTTCAACTTTGAAGTTTTGGATGCCTACAAAAAAACATAAAATAACAAAAGTATTGGTTATTGTTCATGAATTATTAATTAATTTTTAATTAAACATAGCCATAATTCATAATACTTGTTTTTTGAAAAAATAATGTATTGATTTTCGTGTAAACATTTGATATAATTACAGAAAATGATGTATTTTATTACAATAGGAGCAATAAAATGATTTCAAGAGAGGTCACAATAACGAATAGTGTTGGTCTTCATGCGAGACCCGCTACTTATTTTATACAAAAGGCTAATTCTTATAAAAGTTCTATCTGGATCGTTTGCGGAGAAAGGCGTGCTAACGCAAAGAGCTTGCTCGGTGTCTTATCTCTTGGCATAATTAAAGGGTCTGTGGTTAAGTTAATAGCTGACGGAGCTGATGAAGCAGATGCTATTGACGGACTCGCAACTTTGATACTTAAAGGCTTCATAGATTAATTTATATGCCGCTGTTCAAGGAACAGCGGTGTTTTTTTAGAGGAAATAATGGAAACTATAAAAAAACTTTTGTCAGAAGCACGGCTGTTGCCATCATCACCCGGCGTTTATAAGATGCTTGACAAAAACGATAACGTTATTTACGTTGGTAAATCCAAATCATTAAAAAATAGGGTGTCACAGTATTTTCAAAATACTTCATCACACAATGCCAAAACCAAAAAAATGGTTGATAGCGTTGCACGCTTTGAATGTGTGTTTACAGATACCGAGAATGAAGCTTTAGTGCTGGAAAACGAGCTTATAAAGCTTTTTTCACCAAAGTTCAACATACGCCTGAAGGACGATAAAAGCTATCCGTATATAATGATTAATACTTCTGAAAGATTTCCTCGGGTTAAATTTGTCCGTTCTTTAAACGTAGAGAGAAATAAGCACGATAAGTTTTTCGGTCCTTATTCCTCGTCTTCTACGGTGTATAACATCATTGATACTGTCAATAAGATTTTCAAGCTCCCGACGTGTAAACGAAAATTTCCCGAAGAAATAGGTAAAACTCGACCTTGTCTCAATTATCATATTGACAGATGCTCGGGTGTATGCAAAGGAGATATCAGCGAAGATAAGTATACTGACGTAATTAAATCGGTGATTTTGTTTCTAAAATCCGAATACGAAACAGTTTTAAAGGATTTAGAAAGTAAGATGCAAAAAGCTTCTGACGATATGCGTTTCGAAGAGGCGGCAGAATACAGAGATTTAATTCGTTCTATACAGAATTTGCGTCAACGTCAAAAGATAATTTTTGATGATTCTGCTAATAAGGATGTT
>JAZNZV010000109.1:0-3304 GCA_045595105.1 Eubacteriales bacterium
TACGGTGCAAAGCCCATTAGAGCTTGGGGTTACGTTGGTTTCAGCTTCCTTTACGCTATTCCTGTAGTAGGATGGCTTGTATGGCTCTTCAATGCACTCTTTGCAAAGAACCGCAACGTTAAGAACCACGCTCGTTCTTACTTCTGCGGATTCCTTATTCTTGTATTGGTAGCAATTGTAGCGGTTATCGCTGTTGCAGCTCTCTACCTTCTCGGTTACCTCAGCCCTGAGTTAATCGAAACTCTCGGACTTCCTGCCGTTGCTTAAGAATAAGTACATAAAAAACGCCGACTCTCACCGAGCGGCGTTTTTTATTTTTCAAAGAGTCTTCGCAAATTTTCTTATAGACTTGACTTTGCCTTTTACTCTGTGCTATAATTAGATGTTAAATATTTTGAGCGCGTGTTTGCGCGGGAAAGGCCCGTTATTATGAAATGGACATCACTTAACGACTTGAGAGAAAGCTATCTTTCATTTTTTGAGTCAAAGGGACACTTGAGACTCAAGAGCTTTCCCCTCGTTCCTCAGAATGACAATTCACTTCTTTTGATAAACTCGGGTATGGCTCCCATGAAGCCTTACTTCAAGGGCACCGAAAAGCCCCCGAGAAAGAGAGTTACTACCTGCCAGAAGTGTATCAGAACTCCCGACCTTGAAAACGTAGGTAAGACAGCAAGACACGGCACCTACTTTGAAATGCTTGGTAACTTCTCCTTTGGCGACTATTTTAAGGGAGAGGCTATTCCGTGGGCGTGGGAGTTTTTAACAAAGACTCTGGAAATTCCTGCCGACCTTCTCTGGCCCTCTATCTATGAAGAGGACGAGGAAGCCTTTGAGATTTGGACAAAGGTTGTGGGAGTGCCCGCCGAAAAGGTGGTAAGAATGGGAAAAGCCGACAACTTCTGGGAGCACGGCAGCGGACCCTGCGGACCTTGCTCGGAGATTTACTTCGACAGAGGCGAGAAGTACGGCTGTGGCTCACCCGACTGTAAGCCCGGCTGTGAATGTGACAGATATATGGAAATCTGGAACAACGTATTTACACAGTTTGACAACGACGGAAAGGGCAACTACACCGAGCTGAGTCAGAAAAATATAGACACAGGTATGGGTCTTGAAAGACTTGCCTGCGTTATGCAGGGAGTAGATAACCTTTTCGAGGTTGATACTGTCAGAAAGATACTTGATACCGTTTGCGCATGGTCGGGCAAGACCTATGGCAGCGACTACAATACCGACGTTTCCATTCGTATCATCACCGATCACATCAGAAGCTCTACATTTATGATAGGTGACGGCGTTATGCCCTCCAACGAGGGAAGGGGCTACGTTCTCCGCCGACTTATCCGTCGTGCCGCACGTCACGGAAGACTTATCGGAATTGAAGGAACCTTCCTTAACAGACTTACCGACGTGGTTATCGAGTGCAATGCTAATGCTTACCCCGAGCTTCAGGAGAAAAAAGATTATATAAAGAAAATTCTTTCTATCGAGGAAGAGCGCTTCAACGCTACTATCGATGCAGGACTTAACATTCTTTCAACCCTTGTGGCAAAAGCAAAGGAAAAGGGGGAGAGCGTTCTTTCGGGAGAAGATACCTTCAAGCTTTACGATACCTTTGGATTCCCTGTTGACCTTACCCGTGAGATTATTGCCGAGGACGGCTTGACTCTTGACGACGATGCCTTCAACACTCTCATGGCAGAGCAGAAGAAGAGAGCAAGAGAAAACCGTAAGGCAGGCGGTGGCTGGGACGATACACAGTCAAGCCTTATTACAGACATTGCAAAGACCGAGTTTGTGGGTTACACCGACAGCGCTTGTGAGGGCAAGGTTCTTGCCATTATCGTTGACGGACAGCTCGTTGATGAAGTGAGCGAGGGCGACGCCGTAATCGTTACCGATAAGACAGTGTTCTACGGTGAAGGTGGCGGACAGGTAGGAGACACAGGCACTATAAACGGCTCAGACGTTGTTGATACAAAGAAAAAGGACGGAGTATATCTCCACGAATGCGAGGTTAACTCTCTTATAAAGGTAGGAGACACCGCTCAGCTCGTGCTTGACACAACCCGCCGTCAGGCAATTCGCAGAAATCACTCGGCGGCACACCTGTTGCAGTCGGCACTCAGACGTGTGCTTGGTGACCACGTAGAGCAGGCAGGCTCCTACGTTGACGAAAACAGAGTAAGATTTGACTTCAAGCATTTCGCACCTATGACGGCTGACGAAATCAAGAAGGTGGAAGCACTTGTAAATGAGTTCATCCTTTCTGCCCACAAGGTTGAGACTATTGAAACCGACCCCGAAAGCGCAAAGAAGATGGGTGCTACCGCACTTTTTGGTGAAAAGTACGGAAGCGTTGTAAGAATGGTGAAGATGGGAGACGTATCCACCGAGCTTTGCGGAGGAACACACCTTTCAAATACCGCCGAGGCAGGACTCTTCAAGGTTCTCAGCGAGTCCTCTGTTGCGGCGGGCATCAGAAGAATAGAGGGCACAACGGGTCTCGGCGTGCTCACGCTCCTTGACGAAAAGGACAAGGTGCTTCACGAATGTATAACTGCCTCAAAAGCGCAGGACATGACCTCTCTTCCCACACGTATAACCGCTATTTTAAGCGAGCTTCGTGACGTGAAGTCCGAGCTTGACGCCATTCGTGCCGAGATTGCCAAGGCTAAGGCAGAGGGACTTGAAAATGCTATTGTCAAGACAGACAAGTACTCCCTTCTCTTCGGTGAGATAGAGGGCGCTCGTGCCGATACCCTTCGTAGCGAGGGAGACAGACTCCGTGACAAGTATTCCGACATGGTTGGCGTACTCTACACAGTTCTTGACGGTAAGATAGTGTTCGTTGCATTCTGCGGTAAGGATGCAGTTAAAAACGGCGCTCACGCAGGAAACATTCTGAAGACTATTTCGCCTATTGTAGGCGGTGGCGGTGGAGGACGTCCCGACAGCGCATCCTCGGGTGGCAGAGACGTAACAAAGCTCCCCGAAGCAAAAGAAAAGTTCTTTGAAATAACTAAATGAATTTAGGGCTTTGCCCTGAACCCCACAAAGAAACTTTTTAGACAAAAAGTTTCCTTGACCTTCAAAAACCTTATTGATAATTATTATAGTTTTCATTGGGGGCTCGGTGGAAACACTTTTATAAAAAGTGCTTCCACCGAAATAAATTAAGAACAAGGAGAAATATAATGGATTGTTTGTTTTGCTCTATAATCAAGGGTGACATACCCTCAACTAAGGTCTATGAGGACGAAAAGGTTTATGCCTTCCGTGATATCAACCCTCAGGCACC
>JAZNZV010000110.1:0-12491 GCA_045595105.1 Eubacteriales bacterium
TATTGCCTCAAATTTGTTATAGAACTGGTCAAGCGTTATGGCGTAAAGGCTCTCGGACTCCTTGAGATAGAATTCAATCTCATTTTCACTTGACAGAGGGTGTATCATATTTGCTATTGCACCCACAAGGTTGACTGCATAGAACATGATAATTCCCTGAGGGCAGTTAGGCATGCAGATAGTTACCTTGTCATTCTGTCTTACACCTATCGCTTTAAGAGCCCTTGCACAAAGCTCTACCTTCTTTTTGAATTCTTTATAGGTGGTCTTAGCCCCCATAAATTCATAAGCAACGTAAGTGGGATATTTGTCGGCTATTTCCGAAACAAGGTCCCACATAGTGCCCTTGTGATATTCAAGGGTAGCGGGAGTGTCTCCGTAGTTCTGAAGCCAGGGGGTTCTCGTCTCTTTCATTTTTTATCTCCTGTTTCCACGTCTTCTTTTATATTTTTCTCCAGAAGCTCGGGATTTGCTATAAGCTCACGGAAAATTTTAAGGCTCTTTGCAAAGTATACCCCGTCTGCAATTCTTTCGTCGATAGTGAGTCCAAGGTCGATGACCTCTCGCCATTCAACGCCACCGTCCTCGGTGGGGAACGCCTTCATGTGCTTTTCACCAACGATAACAAAGAAGGAGTTAGTACCCCAGTTTGCAAGGTGGTGGTAGTTTGCCTTCATTTTTATACTGCCAAGGTTAGAAATAAAGGCAGTTGAAAAATAAGGGTCCTCAGTCATAAGGAAGGACGGATAGTGACCGTGATAGTCAAGCCAATGAAGGAGCTTGAAAACAAAGCGCAAAATAGGGGAGGGAAGCTTTGTTACAAGGGTGTCCATTATGTCTGAGGTGGAATCCTTCTTGTTCTCACGTCTTACCGAGCAAACGAACTTTTTAACCTTGGAGTATATTTGCTCTATGGGGGATACCTCTGAGTCGGGGTCGATCTTCACAATGGCAAGAGCCTCGTGGGCATCGTCCTCGAACTGCTTTTTAACAACGAAAGAGAAAACAATATCCTTTCTGTCGAAAAGCTTGGGTCCTACGTAAAATCTGTTCATTCGGGGTCTGAGAACAACAGTCTTTGCAAGGGCTGCAAGTATCACGTGAAAGAAGGTGTATTTAAAGTCAATTCCTTCGGGATTTTTCTTTTCAAGATATTTATTGAGCGCTGTGATGTCAATAGTTTCTGTCATTACCGCTTCATTGTCGGTGCGGTTGGGCATTATCAAGGGGGCAATAACGTGCATTGAGTCAAGGTTTTTTACTCGGTAACCGTCCTTACGGTCACCCCATCTTCTCTTTCTGTCAGCCATTTTGTCCTCCGAATTGTGTAGAATTTTGTTTCACAAACATTAACATTTTACTATAAATTTGTTCAAATGTCAACAAAAAATAAGAGACTGTAAAAAACTCACGTAAAGAGCTTTTTACAGTCTCCGATCTATTTTATGATAGGCTGAATCTGTATGCCCTCAAGCGCCATTTCGAGTGTTTTCTCAATCATCGAGAAGTCGGCTACCATGGAGCGGTGCTTGTCCTCGGGAGCGTCTTGAGAGAAGGGTACGAAGTATATATTCTTCATATTCATCAAAAGCCCGATGTTCTTGTGCGTTGCCGCCAAGGCATCGTTGGTGGATGGGGCTATGACGATGGGTATCTCGTTTCTCAGTCCCGCTTTCACCGCCATGGTTACCGAGGTGTCGGTGATACCGAGTGCGAGCTTTGAAAGAGTGTTTCCCGTACAGGGAGCAACCACAATGGCATCAAAGAGCTTCTTCGGACCTATGGGCTCGGCGGTATGAATGGTAGTGATAGGCGCATTTTCGGTTATCATACCCAGCCTGTCGTAAAGGTCCTTTAGCTCCATAAATCTACTGCCTGTGTTTGCGACTATGGGTGAGAGTATGGGAGTGATGTCATATTTTTCATGACACAGCTCTCCCATTTCCTCAAGTACCCTTTCTATGGTACAGAAAGAGCCTGTAATGGCAAAACCGAGTTTCAGCTTTTTCATCTTAGCTCCTTAGTTTAAATGTCTGAAAATTGCTCTTTCTACGGCAAGAGCCGCAGACCTTGGAGAAACCTTTGCAGGAAGAGAGCTTGCCTTTTCACCCTTGATTTTAAGGGAGGTCATGACCTTCCAGTTCACGTTGTTTTCTCCGCTTGCAAGGTCGAGGATATATGCGCTTTCTGACATTGCCATGAGGGTGTCCTCGTCTACCACGTGTCTGAGTGGCACGGTGTTTACCACCGCTCGGAATATTTCCATGTTGTCTCTCTGCCATAGGTGACAGGCAGAAATACCTCGTGTTTTTGCTCTTGACAGCTCTTCCTCGCTTGAGGAAAAAACTCTCACCGTAGCACCAAGTCCAAGCAGCATCCGTGTGAGCCTTTCTCCTATCCTTCCATATCCAAGCACCGCTATCCGCATGGAGTAAAGCGTCTCTTCGGTGGAGTTTATGATGAGAGAAAGTGCACCCTCAGCCGTTATCAGCGCATTGTCACGGCAAAACTGCTCCTCTTCGAGAACGTCGGTGTATACAAGCTCGCCATCTGCGATAGCCTTTCTCGTTTCTTCTCCAACGTGCCCTCCGAAAACCGCCGTTCCCCTTGGCACAGCACTAAGAAGTGCCCCCGCTTTTTCATCCTTTATAAAAAAAGGAAGTATGATAACAGGCCTCTTGTAGCTCGTTATTTCCTCGGGGGAGCTTACAGTGTAAACTCGTTCTTTTTTAGAGAGTGCCGACGTGAGAAATTCCATTCTCCTGTCAGGATTGCCGTCTGACGAAACTATAAGAAAATCATTATCCATCTTCTGAGTGTTCCTTTCGTGTTTTTTTCGTCCTCACTTTATATTATGCTGACCGCCCCTCCTTTGAGACAGTGGGAATACCCATTTATAAAAAAGTATAAAATAGCGAAAAAAGAGTGTTTTTTTGATGATTTTGGAAGTAAAATTCACTACACTAATTTTGTGTACTTTAACCATTGAATTGAACCTTTGCCCTGTGATATAATTCATTTGTAAAAATGTGTTTTAAGGAGAAAAAAATGAAAAGAATTACAGCTTTGTTACTTTCACTCGTTATGATGCTTTCGTCGGTTCTTCTTGCTTCCTGTAATGAAGAAGAGACTCCCGAAAAAGCTCCGATACAAACCCCTGAAGGTAATAAGACGTTTGCTGAAGGAGACATCTTCGAGGAGCGTGCCGCAGTTGATGACGAGCTTCCCGAATACGATTTTGAAGGCAGAACCTTCAGAATAGCAGGACATAAGACCTCTGACTTCTATCCCGACCCCGAAAGCGCAAATAAGGGCGACCTTATCATCGACGCTAAGGTTTCGAGAACAGCTACCGCCGAAAACCGATTCAACTTTGTATTAAAGCCCGTTTTCACAGGCGGTACAGGCGAGGTTTCAGACTGGGTATCCAAGACCGTTTTGTCAGGTACTGACGAATTCGACCTTCTCGTTCACCACGTTATGGCGTCGGCAGGCATCGTTTCCAAGAACCTTTTCCTCAACTGGTACGATATCCCCAACGTTGATTTTTCAAAGCCTTGGTGGGCGGCGTCTACTTCCGACGAGCTGACCTACGACGGCAAGTGCATCTTCGCTATCTCCGACTTCAACTATTCCGCAGTTGCTTGTACTTATTGCCTTATCTTCAATAAGAACCTTGCTAACTCCTATGACCTCGGTAACCTTTATGAGGTAGTTGACAGCGGTGATTGGACCTATGACTATTTCTACAACCTTATTAAGGACGTTTACACCGATAACGACGGTGACGGTGAGAAGTCGGCAGGCGACTTCTACGGAATGATTCAGGGTGGCGCAAACCAGCTTAACCAGTGGCTCTACGCTTTCGATAACCCTATCATGAGAAAGAATGAAGAGGGTGTTCCCACTCTTGCATTCAAGTCGGATAAGATTAACAATATCATTCAGACACTTTACGACTACTGCTTCAATACTCAGGGCGTATGCTACGGCGTTGACCTTGAAAAGGCAGGCTCAAGCCTTACAGATATGTTCCTTTCAAAGAAGGGTATCTTTGGCGTTGTAACTCTCGGCGAGCTTACAGCGACAAACTACCGTAACTTCGACGACGAGTATGGAATACTTCCTCTTCCTAAGTTTAACGAAACCCAGTCCGATTACCACACTCTCGCTTATGGTGAGCACACTATCCTTGCAGTTCCCAAGACCGCAAAGGACACCGAGTTCGTAGGTACTTGTATCGAGGCACTTTCTGCCGAGTCCTATAAGCAGGTAATCCCCACCTTCTACGAAATCGCACTTAAAACAAGATATCTCAGAGACAACGAGTCCAAGAAGATGCTTGATATTATAATCAACAACCGTATGTTTGACTTTGGTTACGTATATGACGGCTTCAAGGGCTTTGCCTATACCCTCAACGATATGTTCTCCTCAGGCTCATCCAACTTCGAGTCCTACTATTCAAGAGAATATACGTCGGTAAGAAGCCATTTTAAGGTAATTATCAAAGCATTCGATAAACTTTCTTAGAAATTTCGTGTAATACATCGTCAACTTCAAATAGGGCATCGTCGCTTTACGATTTAGTAAAGCTTCCTTGCCCTATTTTTGTTTCCTTTGAGCGGGGCTTTTTTTGTGGCGAAGCGAATTAGCGTAGCCTGCAAAAATGCAAGCCATACAGGGAACGGAGGGTGAACAGTGTGTGAACCCGCAGTGAGTCGTAGTCTTACGCAAAATTTCGTCGAAAGAAAATAGTATTAATAAAATTTTTGAAAGGGAGTTTGAGGGGAAACTTTTTATAAAAAGTTTCCCCTCATATTTTTTTACATTTCAGACAAATATCTCGTTCCCGTGTCGGGACAGATGACAACGATTTTCTTGCCCTTGTTTTCGGGTAGCCTTGACAGCTTTGTGGCAACCGAGAGCGCTGCCCCCGATGAAATACCCACAAAACAGCCTTCATAGCGTGCCAGCTCACGCATTGCCTCAAAGGACTCGTCGGCTTCTGCCGTCATAACCTTGTCAATAACACTCAAATCCAGATTTTGGGGAACAAAATTTGCACCTATTCCTTGTATCTTGTGAGGTCCTGCCACACCCTTGGTAACAAGGGGAGAGTCGGCAGGCTCTACCGCAACTATTTCAATTTCGCCCTTTTTCTCCTTCAGCCATCGTCCTATTCCCGTCACCGTTCCTCCCGTTCCAAAGGTGGCGACAAGAATGTCAAAATCTCCCTTGGTGTCCTCCCATATCTCGGGAGCAGTGGTAAGATAATGAGCCTCGGGATTTGAAGGGTTGTCAAACTGAGAGGGGATAAAGGAGTTCGGAGTGTTGTCCCTTATTTCTTCTGCCTTTGCTATTGCACCCTTCATGCCCTCATGACCCGACGTTAGAACGATTTCAGCTCCGTAAGCCGACAGAATTTTGCGTCTTTCTATACTCATGGTGTCGGGCATGGTAAGAATAACTCTCATTCCATAGTAAGCCCCTGCCATAGCAAGACCAATACCCGTGTTACCGCTTGTGGGCTCGATTATAACTGCCCCTTCTTTGATAATACCGCTGTCAAGGGCTTTTTTCAGCATATTTAGAGCAACTCTGTCCTTGATGCTCCCTGCAGGATTAAAAGCTTCAAGCTTTAGATATATATCACAGTCCACACCTTTTTCTTTGGCATATTTTGAAGCCTTGAGTAGGGGGGTATTTCCTATAAGCTCGGTTATATTGTTAAATATCATTTATTTCACCTCACAGTTATGGTATCACAAATTATCTTTTAAATCAATGTTTTGGTTGCAAAATTAAAAAATATGTGATAAAATTAAATTAGAAATAAGAAAGGAGCGCATACTATGGATAAAAACTTTGTAATCACAATAGGACGTCAGTTTTGCAGCGGCGGTGCCGAGATAGGACATAAGGTAGCAAAATACTTTGATATACCTTACTATGACAAAGAGATTATAGACGAGGCTGCAGGTATACTTAAAATGTCTGCCGAGGACGTAAAAAAGCATGACGAAAAGCCCCCGAGACTTTGGGATTACCCCGGCTATCAGTACGCAAACTATTGGTACTCCGATGACCCATCCTTGATGCTCCCCATGAGCATCAGAATAGCAGAAGCACAGTTCAGTGCAATAACAGGCTTTGCCGATAAGGGCAACTGTGTAATTATGGGAAGATGCGCAGACTTTGTACTTTCCGACCGTCCCGAGGCTATCAGCGTGTTTATTAAAGCCGATATGTCCAAGAGAATTGAAAGAGCTGTAAGACTTTATGACATCACCCCCGAGCAAGCGAAAAAGCTCATCAAGAAGACAGATAAGGTAAGAGCCGACTATTATGACAGCCATACCTCACAGGTTTGGGGCAGAGCGGATTACTATGACCTTATTATCGACTCGGGTAAGTTTGGCACCGACCTTGCGGCAAGACTTATCTGCGAGGCAATTGAAAAGAAAACAGGCGAAAAGCCCAATCTTTAAAATTTAGGTCCGACCGTCATAATGGCGGTCGGATTTCCACATAATAAAACTGAGGTGATTACCCCTTGCAAAAAGTAAAAAACGTATTAAAAGGCGTGTTTTTTAATTATTTTGACCATTCGGTTGCAAAAAATGCGGCAGCCCTCGCTTATTATCTCCTATTTGCTCTTTTTCCTTTGATGATATTCTTTTCTAACCTTCTCGGTACCCTCGACCTTAACGTCTTTGCCATAACGAAGGCGCTTGACAGATTTTTACCCGATGCCGTTGTGGAAGTGACCGAAAGCTATCTTCAATACGTTTCTCTTAACTCAAGTCGGGTGCTCATGTGGTTTTCTCTCGTGTTTTCTGTGTGGTTCCCTATGCGTGCAGTGAAGGGGCTTATGGATGACGTGAGACGTGCCTACAATTTGCCCGCACCCAAGAAGCCCATAAGATATATTGTAAAACAGCTTATCTTTACCGTGGTGTTTCTCGTTGTAATAGTTTTGACACTTCTCCTTGCAACGGTAGGTGAGAGACTTCTCCTGTACCTTGATAAGGTGCTCCCCGAAAATATATTCCGACTCTCCGATTACTTTATAAATTTGTGGCAGTATCTGCGTTTCGGCGTTATAGCCTTTCTTATGCTCTGCGCTACGGGAATACTCTACCTTGCGTCTCTCGACGAGAAAAGACCTGTGAAAACAGTTCTCCCCGGTATCTTTACCGCCCTTTTTTTGTGGATAGTCCTCAGCGTCGGATTTTCCTTTTACGTAGAAAATTTCGCCAATTACTCGCTTATCTATGGCACCCTCGGTGCTATTATTATACTTCTTATCTGGCTTTATATGACGGCGGTCATACTCATAATGGGCGCCGAGCTTAACGCAACGATTGAAAGAATAAAAACGGCAAGGTGATTATATCCCTTGCCGTTTTTATTCATTCTTTTATAAACTGCATTCGGTATTCCTTGGGTGACACTCCCGTTTTTTTCTTGAATATCTTTGAGAAGTTCAAGGGGTC
Organism: Eubacteriales bacterium; assembly: GCA_045595105.1. Classification (GTDB taxonomy): domain Bacteria; phylum Bacillota; class Clostridia; order Oscillospirales; family SIG627; genus RGIG6353. Next base: position 7,500 of record JAZNZV010000110.1, read on the forward strand.
ACTGTATCCCACCGAGTAGGCAATACTGCCCACAGACAGCTCCTCGTTCATAAGGAATTCCTTTGCCTTTTTAATGCGGTAGTCTACGATGTAGTCCTTGGGAGAGATACCAAGGGAGTTTTTAAAAATAATGAATAGGTATTTTCTGCTCACTCCCACGTGGGCGGCGATTTTATCAACGGTTATATCCTCGGAGTAATATGCCTTAATGTACCTTGTGGCAGTGGTGAGATATGCATTTTCTTTCTTTTCGGGGTGACTGTTGGAGTCAAGTATAAGAGACATAAATTCATATAGCTTAGCGGTAAAAAAGAGATTGTTTTTTACGTCGGCACTTCTTTCAGAGGGCATGGACGAAAGAAGCTCCATTGCCATATCGGGATTTTTTACGGTGAGCACGGGCTTGGAAAGGGTAATTCCCGCCGACGAAATAATTGTCTTTGCTTCGTCACCGCTAAATCCCAGCCACATGTAATGCCAAGGGTCGTTGGCATCTGCTTGATACTTTACAATTGTGTCGGGAAAAATGACGAAAATCTGACCCTTTTCCACAGTATGCTTGTGAGGACCGCAGTAAAAGACACCCTTGCCCGACACCACAAAGTGAATAAGATAGCAGGAACGCACTCCCGCTCCCCAATATTGCTCAGGCTTGCATTTCTCTTCTCCGCAGTGAATAGGTACAAGTGAATGATTTTGGCTTTTAATTCCCGAAAGTTCAAAATTACAATTACCCATAAGAATACCTCTTAATGTTTTATGTAGACATTTTACCATAAATATGCGACAAAAAGCAATAGACAAATGGACATTTTTCTATTAAACTTTAGTCAGTACACAAAGGAAAGGAGTACTGAAATGAAAAAATTTGCCTTTATCGGAGGAGGAAGCTTCGGTTTTACACGAAAGCTTGTCAAGGACATATTGACCTTCCCTGCGTTCAAGGACGCCGAGATTGCCCTCATGGATATCAACGAGGAAAGACTTGAATACATAAGAATTGCTTGTGAAAAGATTGCAAGAGCAGGTAACTATCCTGCAAAAATCACTGCCACCACCGACAGAGTTGAAGCTCTCAAGGGAGCGGACGGCGTTGTATGCACTATTCTGTCAGGCGACGTTGACATATGGAAAAACGATATTCTTATTCCTAAAAAATATGGTATCGACTTGAACGTAGGTGACACGAGAGGTCCTTCGGGTATCTTCCGTGCCCTCAGAACTATCCCCGTAATGCTGGATATCTGTGCAGACATTGAGAAGTATTGCCCTGACGCAGTTTTCCTCAATTATACTAATCCCATGGCAATGCTCTGCCGTGCAATGCAGGAGAAATTCCCCAACCTTAAAATTACGGGTCTCTGCCACAGCGTGCAGGGAACAGCGAGAATGCTTGCAGGCTGGATAGGAGCAGACCCCAAGGATGTGACTTATACCTGTGCAGGTGTAAACCATCAGGCGTTTTACCTTGACCTAAAATGGAATGGCAAGGATATGTATCCACTTATTGAAGAGGCACTGAAAAAGCCCGAGATAGCCAACGAAGAGAAGGTCAGAAGCAATATGTTCCGTCACCTCGGTTATTATCCCACCGAGAGCAGTGGACACAACAGCGAGTACGTTGCATGGTATCGCAAGCGTGCCGACCTTATAGACAAGTTCTGCACCGACGGAACAGGCTGGAACCCCGGTAAGCACTCATATATCCTTGACTACTATATTGAAATGAAGGATAAGTGGCGTGACCAGATAAAGGAATATCTGGATAAGCCCGACAGCGAGATAGAGCTTGAAAGAGGAGAAGAGTACGCTGCATATATCTTCAACGCAATGTTCGGAGATAACACTATCTATAAGTTTAACGGAAACGTAAGAAACTTCGGACTCATAGATAATCTGCCCGAGGGATGCTGTGTAGAGGTTCCCGTTGTGGCAAGCAAGGATAAGCTGGAGGCAATTTCTGTGGGCTCACTTCCCGAACAGCTTGCAGTTCTCATCAACACCACAGCACGTTGTGAAGAGCTTGCAGTTGAAGCAGCCCTTGAAGGCGATAAGAGAAAGGTGTTCTGGGCGTGTGCCTTCGACCCCCTTACCTCTGCCGTGCTTACTCTCGACGAAATCGAAGAGATGGTAAACGAAATGCTTGAAGCAAACAAGGAATTTTTACCTTGGTATAAATAGAAGAATAAGAGGAGCTTAGCTCCTCTTATTCTTCTTTCATCATATCCTTGACCTTCATAAGTCGGGTCAGGTTACTTCTTTCGTTATCCTCAAGCTTCATGGTGATAAACTTGATGGTGTCCTTCATTTCGGTAATGAGAACGTATTCAAGAGCGTTTACACGACGGCGTGTTCGCTCCAGCTCATCTGAGAGCATATCGCAGGTCTTTTCCACCGAGGCAAGCTCGAGTAGCTTTGGCATAACACTCTTCATATCGAGGGTGGCAGAGTCGAGATACTCCGACGAGAAGATGAGAGAATAGGGAAGTGATGTACTTTCGTTCCCTTCTTCCTTCTTTATGTCGGGCACTATAATACTCATGATATTTTTTGTGTCATACTCAGCCTTAGCCGATGCCGATGGAACAAGGAGTGCTTCGTTCAGTGCTGACGTTCCCATCTCTGCCTCTGCCATGGCAGTCTTTGCCATAGCACGGGCGAGTATTTCGTCAACCTCACGTCTCAGTTCACGGTTACGCCTTATATATATCATGAACTGACGAGCCATTTCGTCCTGCTTGTCCTTTAAAAGCTTATGTCCTCTTACGGCTGTGGCAAGACGCTTTTTAGTGCGTGTCAGCTCCATTCTTGTGGAGTTTACTCTTTTAGCCATAACCTTATCCCTTCAAGTACTTTTCGATATACTCGGGTCTTATTCTCTTAAGCTCGGTAGTGGGGAGAATAGATAGAAGCTTCCAGCCGATGTCAAGGGTCTCCTCGATTGTTCTGTCGGTGTTGTAGCCCTGAGCAACGTAGAGGTTTTCAAACTCCTCCGAGAACTTAGCGTACTTTCTGTCCATTTCTGAAAGAGCAGATTCACCGAGAATTACGGCAAGCTCTTTTGCTTCCTTACCTCTTGCATAAGCAGAGAATATCTGGTCCATAGTGTCGGCGTGGTCCTCACGTGTTTTTCCGTTGCCGATACCCTTGTTTTTAAGACGGCTAAGGGAGGGAAGAACGTCGATAGGAGGCTCAATACCTCTCATATAGAGGTCACGGGAAAGAATTATCTGTCCCTCTGTAATATATCCCGTAAGGTCGGGAATGGGGTGTGTCTTGTCATCCTCGGGCATGGTGAGAATAGGTATCTGTGTAATAGAGCCCTTCTTACCGTTGATACGTCCTGCTCTCTCATAGAGAGTGGCAAGGTCGGTATAAAGATAACCGGGGTATCCTCTTCTTCCGGGCACCTCCTTACGTGCGGCAGAAACCTCACGAAGAGCCTCGGCATAGTTTGTAAGGTCGGTGAGAATTACAAGCACGTGCATACCAAGCTCATAGGCAAGGTACTCAGCGCAGGTTATCGCCATACGGGGGGTAGCAATTCTCTCAACGGCAGGGGCATCTGCAAGGTTCATAAAGAGAACCGAACGCTCAATAGAGCCTGTCTTTCTGAAGTCCTCAACGAAGAACTCAGCCTCTTCGAAGGTAATACCGATAGCGGCAAATACAACCGCAAAGTTCTCGTCTGTTCCTCTTACCTTAGCCTGTCTTGCAATCTGTGCGGCAAGGTTGGCATGGGGGAGACCCGATCCTGAGAAGATGGGAAGCTTCTGACCACGTACAAGAGTGTTAAGTCCGTCGATTGCAGAAACACCTGTCTGAATGAACTCGGCAGGATAGTCACGGGCGGCAGGGTTGAGAGGCTCACCGTTGATGTCGTCAAAGCGCTCTGCAACGATTTTGTCGCCACCGTCAATGGGGTTACCCATTCCGTCGAAAACTCGACCTATCATATCCTTGGACACTGCAAGTTCAAGTCCGTGACCGAGGAATTTTGCCTTTGAATTTGAAATCTGAAGTCCCTGGGAGCTTTCAAAAAGCTGAACAACGGCAGTCTTATCCTTTATTTCAAGGACTCTTCCAAGTCGTTTTGAGCCGTCAGCCTGCATTATCTCAACAATTTCATAATACTTTACGTCGTCAACGCATTCAACCAGCATAAGAGGTCCTACGGCTTCTTTTATTGTTTTATATTCCTTTTTCAACGCACGTCTCCTCCTTTTGTGATTTCTTGAAGCTCTGACGTGAGGTCATCGTTGATGCCTCGGTAGAACTCAGCCCAGTTTTCTTCGGGCTCATATTTCATCTTTGCAATTTTTTCAAGTACCTTCATGCCCATTATCTTCTTGTAGGTAGCACCCTTTGTCAGAGCGTTGAGACTGCCCTTATACCAAGCAAGTATTGCCGACAGCATATCAGCCTGCTTGAAGGATGAGGTATAGCGGTCAACCTCTCTGAAGGAGTTCTGCTGTAAGAAGTCCTCACGGATTGAACGGGCACATTCTATGGTAATTCTGTCCTTTTCTCCAAGGGCGTCGAAGCCGATAAGACGAACGATTTCCTGAAGCTCCGCTTCTTCGCCAAGTATCGCCTTTACTTCCTTGACGTGAGCCGACCATTCATCGTTTACCTTTTCGTTGTAGTATTCAAAAGCCTTGTCCTCATAAAGAGAATAGCTCTTTATCCAGTCGATAGCAGGGAAGTGACGCTTGTAGGCAAGGTCAGCCGAAAGTCCCCAGAATACCTTAACGATACGGAGTGTCGCCTGAGAAACGGGCTCGGATGTGTCACCGCCGGGAGGGGAAACCGCACCGATAGCCGTAATAGCACCGTAACGGTCACCGCCAAGACACTTGACAGAGCCTGCTCTCTCATAGAACTCGGCAAGTCTTGTGGAAAGGTATGCGGGATATCCTTCTTCACCGGGCATCTCTTCGAGACGTCCCGACATTTCACGAAGAGCCTCAGCCCAGCGTGAGGTGGAGTCAG
>JAZNZV010000111.1:0-17399 GCA_045595105.1 Eubacteriales bacterium
TTTCCGCCTTTTCCTGCTTGGTTCATAAACGAGAACCAAAGAACAGCAAATACGATGATTATGATTATATATGGCAGGAACGTAACCCAGAACGGAATTGTTGCGGGAGCAACGTAGTCGTAACTTTTTATTATTCCTGAAGCACTTTGCTCTCTGATAGTCTCACCAAGGTACGCTTCAAAAAGTTCAATACTTCTAAGTTCATACTTAATAATCTGTTTGTCTTTTCCGTTTTCAGCCTCTTTTATAGTGAGATAGAGCATGTTGTCGTCATCGACGTAAAACTCTTCCACCTGTTCGTTTTTAAAATATTTTACTACGTCGCTGAATCCGATTTCCTCACTTTGTGATCCCAAAAGTGCTGTTGTGATCCACAAAATAGCAAAAATCAAAACAACGTAAAAAATAATTACCTTAAATCCGCTTTTCATTTTCATTAGAATGCATCACTCCCAAAAACTATTCGTATATTTCTCTTTTCAGAATTCCTACGTAAGGAAGATTTCTGTATTTTTCACAATAGTCAAGTCCGTAGCCTACTATAAACTCATCAGGCACACTTGCTCCCAAGAAATCCACCTTGACTTCTGTCTCACGTCTTTCGGGCTTATCAAAAAGTGAACACAATGCTACCGACTTATTGTTCTTATCTTTCATTACGTTCAAAAGACGTGACAATGTATTTCCCGAGTCAACGATGTCTTCAACAATAATCAAATTGGCATTAGGGTCATCCAGAACTTCGGGATTCTTACCAAGACTAATGTTTACTTCTCCGCTTGATTTTGTCTTATTGCCGTAAGAAGAAGCAAACATAAATTCAATCTGAATAGGTAAATCGATTTTCTTAACCAAATCCGAAACGAACTGGAAGGAACCGTTAAGTATCGCTATTATTACCAGTTTTTCCTTGTTTTTAAGCACTTTTTCTTTATAAGCCTCAGTAATTTCACCTGCTAATCTTTCAACAATTTGCTTCAAGTCCTCTTCGGAAAACAAAACTCTTGAAATATCCTCAAACAAGCTCTTTGTCAAATCTTTACTTTCCATAAACATCCTGTCCTTTCAACTGACTATATTTTAAAGTCCACGGAAAGAGAAAGCAATTCTCCCTCCTGATTTTTTAAGCGATCGGCTAATTCCAAGCCGGGCACCCATATAATTCCCTCTTCGTCGCATACGACAGGAATTCTGGATCTAATGGATAGAGGTATTTTCTCGTTTATCATATGTTTCTTTATTTTTCTTGTCATTCCACCCGAAACATATGCATCGCCTGCGCTCCTGGATCTTGCATAGAGACACGTATCCATTATATTATATTTAATTAACACGTTCTTGGTTAATTTGTTAATTTTTATGTTTTTTACTTCATTATTTTTCTGTCTGTTTTTATATTCTTCTAAGGTTTCGAGGTATAGCACCACGTTACTGTCGGGAATTTCGTTTATTCCGTGAACTATTTTGAATTTATAGTCCTTACCCGATTCTTCTATTTCTTTAAAAGTAAGAGCGTCATAATCTCTGAAAGCAACGAAGCCCTTTTCAAGTTCTATATAACGTCCGGTTGTTCCATCTGCAATAAGCTCTTCAATTTGCAAAAACTGCTCATAGGAAACACTTAATCCTTTAACTCGTGCTTCCTTTTGTATAATAGAAAACAAAACGTTTCTGTAAGCTATATTCCCTATAAGCTTTTTCAAAGAAATAAGACTTAAAGGATTTTCTTCAGAGGCATAGTACTTTTCAACCTCAATATCTCTGAGCGCATCGTATGAACGCCTGATATCGCTATCCTTTGTTATGCATTCATCAAGGGAAGAATTAATCTTTGTTAATGGTGGAATTATTTTATTCCTGATGTAATTTCTTGTATAATCCTCGTCCTTGTTCGTTGAGTCGGTAACGTAGGAAAGATTCATTTCAATGCAATAATCAAGAACGTCGCTTGTTGTAAGATTTATAAGGGGTCTTATTACGTTACTTCTTACAGGGGGAATTCCCTTAGCGTTGCCGTTTCTGAGCAGAGTAATAAAATACGTTTCGCTATTGTCAGAGGACGTGTGTGCTGTGGCAATTTTGTTACAGTTGTATTGCTTAGCAAAAGCTGTAAACTGTTCGTATCTGACGTTCCTAGCCACCGCTTCAAGCCCTTCATGTGAGTTTTTTGATAAAGACGGAACGTCAATTTTTACAGAAGCAAAATCAACGTTTATACTCTCACAAAAGCGCATTGAAAACGCTTCGTCAGAATCGGCTTCACTGCCTCTTATTCCATGATTTACGTGCAGAGCCACCAGCTCTATTCCCAATATAGCTGAAAGCCGCCGCAATGCGTACAACAACGCAACAGAGTCCTTTCCGCCGGAAAGCCCGACAAGAACCCTGTCACCTTTGGATATCATATTATACTTTCTTACTGTTTTAAGGATTTTACTTTCGGTAGAATTAATTTTCGTCATAAGAGCTATCCAACGTAGTAAAACGTGTATACTGACCCTCCCAGCCCATTTTAACAGTACCTGTGGAGCCGTGTCTGTTTTTTGCTACTATGATCTCGGCGATATTATCGGACTGCGTAGCCTTTTCGTCTCCTGAATCTTTATAATATTCATCTCTATAAAGGAAAATTACTATGTCGGCATCTTGTTCGATAGCACCTGAATCTCGAAGGTCAGAAAGCATGGGCTTTTTACTTGTTCTTGATTCGGGACCACGGGAAAGCTGTGCACAAGCTATTACGGGAACGCCGAATTCTTTAGCAAGGATTTTCAGATTTCTTGAAATATCTGCTACTTCAACTACTCTGTTTTCTATATTTCTATCGGACTTCATGAGACCCAAATAGTCAATAACTATGAGGCCTAAATTTTTAAGTCTTCTGAGCTTTGCCTTCATTCGTGTTACTGTAACGTCGCTGCTGTCATCAATGAAAATCTGAGTTTGAGAAAGTGCCGTTGCAGCCTTTGCAAGAGCTTGGAATTCTTCGGGAGAAATATCTCCTTTTCTGAGCTTGTAGCTGTCAATTCGTGCTTCGCTCGAAAGCATTCTTCCGACAAGCTGAGTGCTTGACATTTCGAGAGAAAAAATAGCAACGCTTTTATTTTGGTGCATGGCAACCTGAGATGCTATATTGAGTGCAAAACTTGTTTTTCCCATACCGGGACGTGCACCTATAAGAATAAGGTCTCCCTTTCCCATACCTACAAGGACTTTATCAAGTCCTGAATAATACGTGGGCGTTCCGTTAGCAGATTCGGGGTCATTTCTGATGGCGTCAAGCTGTTTATAATACTCTAAGATTACGTCGTGAACAGACGTAAAGTCTCTTGTTATCATGCCTTGAGTAAGAGCAAAAACCTTTGCCTCAGCTGAATCAACTATGTCTGTTACGTCGTCAGTACTTTGATACGCCGATTCGGAAATTTCTTCGGAAACAGATATAAGTCTTCTGAGAAGAGCCTTATCCCTCACTATACGAGCGTAATCGCTTATATTGGAGGCTGCGGGAACCATTTCACAAAGCTGTGTAATATACTCCTTGATATTGTCCTCACTTCCAAGGGAAGCAGACACCATATTATTCAGTAGCGTTACCAAGTCGATACTTTTGCTTTCCAAATACATGCTTTGAAGCATTGCATATATTTCTTTATGCTTTTCAACGTAGAAGTCATCAGCTTTAATTATTTCTGTTACCTGAGCCAAACGTTCAGCTTTAAGGATAATTGAGCCTATAACGGCCTGTTCTGCCTCAAGAGAATATGGTAACTGTCTGATAAGCGGTGACTGAAAATTACCGTTGTTTCTGTTATCAATGCTTGGCATAAATCTACACTTCCTAATTTATTTTACTTGAGTTATTTTTTCTCGGTAACAATTACGTTAAGCTTACCTGTTATTTCAGCATAGAGCTTTACGTCAAAAGTGTAATTACCGAAAGCTCTGATAGGCTCCTTCATAACAATCTTTCGCTTGTCAATGTCAATATTATGCTCGCTACGCAATACGTCAGAAACCTCCATTGAAGTAACTGAACCGTAAAGCTTACCTTCTGCACCTGCAGTAGCAAGAATCTTAACCACTACGCCGTTAAGCTTTTCAGCAAGCTCACGTGCTTCTTTCTTTTCGGTTTCAATTTTAAACTGCTGAGCGCTTTCTCTGTTCTTGAGCTCATTCATTTCCTTAGCGCCCGCTATTATTGCAAGTCCTTTGGGTAGAAGAAAATTCTTAGCATAGCCGTCAGAAACTTCAACGAGCTGACCTTTTTTTCCTTGCGCTTTTACATCTTGGGTAAGAATAACTTTCATTTTGTCTATCAACCTTTCTTTTCTGTGTCTAAATAGTTGTCAATTTCTTCACGGAGCTTTTCTAAAACCAGCTTCATATTTGAGTCGGAGACCTGTGCACCTGCCGCATCAAAGTGACCGCCACCGTTCATTTTTTCAAGTATTAACTGAACGTTTACAGTTCCTATTGAACGAGCGGAAATATGAATTGTACCGTCAATATTACAAAGTGCAAACGATGCAAGCACTCCGTCGATACCAAGGAGCCTGTCCGCAACCTTAGCGGCTGAGATTTTGTCCTCTCCGCTCGCTTCGTTTTCCAAAACAGATATTGCGATAATGTCTCTGTAAATAACAACGTTATTCTCAAATTTAGCTTCTCTTGAAAAATCTTCAAAGCTGGATTTGAATAACATATTGGTATCAGAAGGACTTGCGCCCTCGCTTCTAAGGTAGAGTGCCGCCGAGAAGGTACGAACACCTGTGTTTTTAGAAAACTGTTTTGTATCGAGGACTATACCTGCAAACAGAAGCTCCGCTTCTTCTTTCAAAAGAGAGCCGGGTGCAGTTACCTGTTCAAGTATTTCGGAAACAAGCTCCGACGCAGAAGATGCAGATGCCTCAATATAAGTTATGAGAGGTTCAATTATAAACTCGCCTGTTTTTCTGTGGTGGTCAATAACTACAACGTTTTTAACGTTCTCATAAATGTCATGGGACTCAAAAATATTAGGATTGTTTACGTCACATATTACAAGCAAAGTGCCTTGTGAAATTAAATCCTGTCCTTCGTACGCATCAACGAATACGTTCTTGTATTTGTCGAGATTTTCAATTTTTTTGAAAATTCTTTTAACGTTTGCATCGTTTTTGTTAATTACGATATTTACCTTGGAATTATATTCCATTGCCAAGCTTGCAATTCCAATGCACGAGCCAATTGAATCGTGGTCGGCAAATCTATGACCCATAATAATTACGTTGGAGCTGTTTGCAACAAGTCTGATAAGCTCTTGAGCAATAATTCTCGAACGTATTTTCGTGCGTTTTTGAACGGTTTTAAATCTGCCACCGTAAAATTCAGTAGCCTCATCAAATTTAACGACCGCTTGGTCGCCACCTCTCTGCATAGCAAGGTCAATTGCCTGATGAGCAGCTTTATTCTTTTCCTCAAAGGTGGCGTTTGTGAGACATGCCGTACCAATGGAAAGAGTTGCAAGGGTATCGGTTTCTTTTTCGCAAAGCTCACGTACCTTGTCAAGAATATCAAATTTATTGTCTGTTATATCCTTTAAATACTTCTGAGCAAAAATAGCAATATACTTATCTCTTTCAAATTCTCTTACGATACCGTTTACAGAGGAAGCCCACTCATACAAAAGAGTTGAAACCTTTGCTGTTACCGTGCGGTAATTATTGAGCATAGTACCGCCTGCTTCATAAAAGTTATCGATGTAGATATATGCCACAACGGTATTATTATCTACAAGCTTATTCTCTAACTCCTGTATCTCTGTCATATCATTCCATACAGTAATATACAGGCTGTCAGAGCCAAGAGACATATTGTGTCTGTAAGAATTAATTCTGTATTTAATACCGTTATAGGAAGCATAAAGAGGCTCGGTGCTTTGAGAGTTATCGGACAAGCTTTCTTTGAGATGATTTAAATTAAGCTTGGTTTCCAAGAGGTCGTTGATATTTGTACCATAAAGAGCCTTTATGTCCTTATCCTCTGAGAACTTCTGGTTATACCACAGTATTATACCGTCGCCGTCAAGAACTGCCACGGGAGAAGCGAAATTCATAAGAAATTCAACGGTTACGTTGCTAAGAAGCTTATCCTTCTTACTGCGCTCCCCTTTTTTACTTTTAAACGTAAAATGTATCGCCGTTATAAGTGCTACGTAGACGAATATAAAAACAATTCCAAGATACAGAATTTTAATATCGATCTTCACTGCAGATACAACAAGGAAAAGTACAAGAAGAAAAGCAATAAGTATTTCATTTTTGAATTTTTTTAACTTGGATAATAAAATATTTTTCATTATTGATCCCTTCTTTTAAGTTTCTCTACATTATAACATAACATTGTTATAATGTAAATAGTTATGCACTAAATAAGGGTAGTTTGATTAAGATCAATGTCTATTTCGCTATAAACCATTCCCGACGAAGGAATTTTGGATTTTTTGTACTTAGGTAAGGGCTTTTTCGCCATTGACTCAACGGTGCATACAAAATTTACCTTATCGTTTGCTTTAAGAGAAATAGCTTGAACGCCGATTGAGGTTCTCGTTGCTTTCAAGGGGATGAGTGCAGTATTGATAACCAGCGCCTTACCGAGATGAGTCTTGATGAAAATGTCTTTTTCTTCCCCTTTTTTCAATTCATGCATAAAAGCCACCTTTTGAGAAGAGCAAAAGGCTGCTGTAAGCTTTTTACGATTATTTTTAGTTTCAAAGCCCGACATAGTTATAATAACAGCTTTACCGTTTTCAAAAACAATAAGTAATCTGTTAGAAAAATCAGACTGAACTGAAAAATAAATTATCTTTTCATCCTGTTCAAAGCCAAGCTTTGCGGGAACGTATTCACCGAGAGCCGATGCTTTTACCACGTCAAAGCTTGAAAGACGAGACTTATAAACTTGTGCTTTATCGGTAAAAAACAACAATTCGCTTTTACTCGAAACCTCTTCCGAGAACACAACTCTATCCCCTTCTTTGAGCTTCTGTACGTCGTTTCCTCTCAGAGATTGGAAGGTTATACGCTTAAAGTAGCCTTCTTCTGTAAGAACGGCATGTGCAGTAAACTCCTCTTCCACTTCTGCTAAAACGTCATAAACCTCAACGTCTTCATAGATAATATCGGTCTTTCTGGGCTTGCCGAATTTTTCCTTAATTTGTGTGAGCTGTTTTATAATCAAACGGTTGAGCTTATTGGAGCTCATAAGAATAGACTCAAGCTCATTGATTTCATCAGTAAGATTTTTAATCTGCGCAGTCTTTTTAAGAATATGCTCTTTATTGAGATTTCTTAGCTTTATATCCGCTACAAATTCCGCCTGAAGCTCATCAATATCAAAGCCTTCACACAAGTTAGGAATAACGTCAGCGTCGTTTTCGGTATTTCTTATTATTGCAATTGCCTTGTCTATATCGAGAAGTATCCTTTCAAGACCTTTCAATAGGTGCAAGGTGGAATTTTTTTGCTGTAAATCGTAATAAATCTCTCGTTTAAGGCACTCGCATCTATAAGCGTGCCATTCGAGAATAATATCCTTTACACCAAGGAGCATTGGAGTGAGGATATAAGAATATTAAAATTACAAGAAAAATCATCTTCGAGAGTTGTGAGCTTAAAGAGCTTTGTCATCAACTTATCGGGGTCTGTCCCCTTCTTAACGTCAATGGCTATTTTAAGTCCCTTTAAATCAATCTCGTCTCTTACGTCGGATATCTCTTTGATTTTACCCGACTTGATCAGATCCGCAAGCTTGTCTATAATGGTCTCAGCGTCGGTAGTATAAGGAATTTCGTATACCTCAATACAATTCGACGCCTTGTCGAACTTATACTTTGCCCGTACCTTTATTGTGCCCCTTCCGGTATTATAGACAGAGTCCATTTGCTCTTTATTATAGATAATATTTCCACCGGTAGAGAAATCGGGGCCGAGCAACGTAGTTGTTATATCAAAGTCTTCGTCCTTTATAAGACCGATAGCAGTATCACATACCTCGGCGAGATTGAAGGAACAAATGTTACTTGCCATACCTACGGCAATTCCCATATTAGGTGTAACAAGAACGTTGGGGAAAGTAACGGGAAGGAGCTTTGGCTCCTTCATTGTACTGTCATAGTTATCAACGAAGTCCACCGCATCCTTGTCAATTCCCGAAAACAACTCGGCACAGAATGGGTCGAGCTTTACTTCCGTATATCGGGAAGCGGCAAAAGCCATCTTTGAATACTGCTTACCAAAGCTACCCTTTGAGTCAACGAGAGGATGTAAAAGTGCTTCGTTTCCTCTCGTCAATCTGACCATGGTTTCATAAATCGCCATGTCACCGTGAGGATTTAATTTCATGGTTGCTCCAACCACGTTGGCAGACTTAGTTCTGTCAGCATTCGGGCTAAGGAGTCCCATCTTATACATAGTATAAAGCAGTTTTCTGTGAGAAGGCTTAAATCCGTCTATCTCAGGGATAGCACGTGAAATAATGACACTCATAGAATAGGGCATATAATTAGTTTCAAGAGTGTCTGTTATCCCCTGCTCTCTGACCTCTGCAGGAACTATCTGTTTTTCTTCAACAACTTTTTTCTTTCTTGCCATATTTATCCTCACACATCAGCGATATCTACGTATTTGTAGCCATTTTCAGCTATAAAGCGTTTTCTTCCCGCAAGGTCATCGCCAAGAAGAATATTGAACATATTATAGGTCTTTTCTTCGTCCTCGGGCATAATCTTTATAAGTCTGCGGGTTTCGGGATTCATAGTGGTTTTCCACATCATTTCGGGCTCGTTTTCACCAAGACCCTTGGAGCGCTGTACCGAATACTTTTTACCCTCAAGCTTTTCAAGAATTGCAGCCTTTTCTTTTTCATCATAAGCGAAGAAGATTTCGTCCTTACACTTAATCTCATATAGAGGAGACTCTGCAATGTAAATTTTACCCAGCTTTATAAGGGTGGGTAAAAGCCTGTAAATCATAGTAAGAATAAGAGTTCTTATCTGGAAACCGTCCTCGTCGGCATCGGTGCAGATAACGATTTTATTCCATTTGAGTGCGTCAATATCAAAATCTACTATCTGTTTATTGGATTTAGTTTTGATTTCTACTCCGCATCCAATAACCTTGAGAAGGTCAACTATAATGTCGCTCTTAAATATCTTATCGTATCCTGCTTTAAGACAGTTGAGAGTCTTACCTCTTACGGGTATAACCGCCTGAAATTCAGCATCACGACCCGTCTTTACAGATGCAAGAGCTGAATCACCCTCAACGATGTAGAGCTCTCTTCTTTCGATATCCTTACTTCTGCAGTTGACAAACTTTTCCACTCTGTTGGAGATATCAAGAGAGGTTGTAAGCTTTTTCTTTATATTCAAGCGTTCTTTTTCGGCACTCTCACGGCTTCTCTTATTAATAAGTACCTGAGTTGCAATTCGTTCGGCGTCTGCAGGATTTTCTGCAAAATACGCCTCAAGCTGTTCTACAAAGAAGGCAGTCATTGCCTCGGCAATAAATACGTTTGTTATCGCTTTTTTAGTCTGGTTGGCATAAGAGGTCTGAGTGGAAAAAGAATTTACCACAAAGATAAGACAGTCCTCTATATCCTGAAAACTGATTTTCTGCTCAGCCTTAGCGTATTTATTGTTATTTTTCAAATAGATGTCAATGGCCTTCACAAATGCACTTTTTGTGGCTTTTTCGGGTGAACCGCCGTGCTCGAGAAAGCTTGAATTATGATAGTATTCTATTTTAGCAGCTCTGCTACTGAAGCACATTACTGCTTGTATTTTAAGCTTATAGTCCTTCATGTCAGCTCTGTCACGACCGACACGTTCGGTTTGCCAAACTACTGGAAGAGTAAGCGTTTTGCCTTTTATTTCTTCTTCGCTGCCATCTTCTGCTAATTCGACGTCCTCGTTAGAAGAGTCGATGCCCGCAATCTCGTTAACGTAGTCAAGAACACCGTTTTTATACAAATAAGAAAAGCTGTGCTTTTCAAAGTTATCGTCCTCAAACTCTACGTTAAGGGTAAGACCGGAATTTACTATTGCCTGTTTTTTTAAGGTCTGACAAAAGAAGTCAAGAGAGAGATTTATATCGGTAAAAACCTCAAGGTCAGGCTTCCAGGTAACAACTGTTCCCGTCTTCTTTTTAGGGCACTCTTCCTTTACAAGCTCGCCCACAGGCTCACCTTTTTTGAAGCTGATGCTGTACTTCGTACCGCCTGTATACGCCGTAACGTTCATGAACTCAGAGCTGTACTGAGTAGCGCAAGCACCAAGACCGTTAGTACCCAAAGACCACTCATAGGAAGAATCGGCGCTGTCGTTGTCATACTTTCCGCCTGCATAAAGCTCGCAGTAAACAAGCTCCCAGTTATATTTCTGTTCTTTCTCGTTCCAATCAAGAGGAACACCTCTTCCGAAATCTTCAACGGTTATAACCTTGTCACGGGTAACCTTGACGTTGATTTCACTACCGTAGCCTTCTCTTGCCTCGTCGATAGAGTTGGAAAGAATTTCAAAGAAAGAGTGCTCACATCCCTCAAGACCGTCTGAGCCGAAAATTACTGCAGGTTTCTTTCTGACTCTGTCTGCACCCTTTAAAAGTGAAATACTTTGATCGTTGTACTTTGACTGTTTCGACATACAATTCCCCTAATAATTCATGAATAATTTTATAATTAATTTACATTATACATCAAATTGGAATTTTTTTCAACACTTAACTTTACTGCTAAGGCAAAATTCTTTCAAGGTATCCGTCTCTGACGCCACTATCTGATACAATTACTGCCGTAGGCTTGATAAATTCTATTATTTCACTGTATGCCAAAGCCCCGCTGAAAACAGTATTGACCCTTGAAGGAACAACGTTTTTTACAAAACTCAAAAACTCCTCGTTGTGCATATTATCCGCTATGTAAGAAAAATCAACTCCGTCTTTCTTTAATTTGTTAGAGACGGTTTTATTCTTTTCGTTAATAATCTTCAAAACCGCTCTTGCGGTCCCCCCTATCAAAAAGATAGGACAGCCTGCGTTTTTGACGTAAGAGCATTTGGTGAGCTCTTGCTTTATAACCTTTGAAAGAACGTCCTTTGAAGCGTTCATCTCATTTAAAGAGAGGCATCCGAAATTCAAGCTATTGATCTGAGGTGATTTTCCGTTTTCAAACAACACCACCTCGGTTGAACCGCCTCCCATATCTATCATAACGCCATTTTTTATCTGACTTACTTCAGGGTCTGACAAAAGTCCTCTGAGACTGCAAAGTGCTTCTTCTTCAGCCGACAGTATGTCGATGCTAAGCGAATACTCGTTGTATACTTTTTCTACTATGCTGTCGCTGTTTTTCACGCCTCTGAGAGAAGCCGTTGCAAACGCAAATACCTTTTGACAATTATGCTCGTTAGAGAAAAGCAAAAGATTTTCCAGCGAGTTACATAAACGCTTTATTCCCTCTTCGGACATTATTCTGTTTTCATCCACATAGGTTATAAGCTTTTCTTTACTGCCTTTATATGCTATTTCCTTCTTGTGCTTTTTACCGATAATGCTGTAAACAGACGCTTTTACAGTATTTGAACCGATGTCAATAATACAAATATTCATAGGTATTTCCTTTCTTTTTTTGGAAACAAATCAAATTTCAGACATATACTGCAACAAAGGGGGCAAAAATATGTATTGGTACGTTTTAACATCCTTTATAGCAAAATTTACTTTTTTGTTTTTAAGAACAGGAACATCAGCTTCGTTTCCGCCACCGCTGTCGCAGGAAGAAGAAAAAAATTATTTTATAAAAATGAAAAACGGAGATGCATCTGCAAGAAACGAATTGATAATTAGAAATCTGAGGCTTGTGGCACACATAATAAAAAAGTATTATACAAACTATGATGAGCAAGAGGATCTGATATCAATTGGTACAATAGGGCTTATAAAGGCAATAGATACTTACGACGTTGACAACGGAACGAGGTTTGCAACATATGCGGGAAAATGCTTACAAAACGAAATACTCATGCATTTCAGAGCACAGAAAAAGCTTGCATGCGAAAGCTCTATTGACGACACGATAGAAATTGACAAAGACGGAAATCCCTTGACCTACATAGACATTATCAGCGTAGACGATAATATTATAGAGCAAATAGATTTAAAAAGCAAAAAGGAGATGATAGAATTTGCGGTTGAAAAGCTACTTGATAAGCGTGAAAAGTCAATAATACAGTTACGTTACGGACTTAATAATACAAAGCCGATTACTCAAAGAGAGGTAGCAACAAAGCTTGGAATATCAAGGTCATACGTATCGAGAATAGAAAAATCCGCACTCGAAAAAATACACGCTTATCTTACTATGCCTAAAAATTATATATAGGAGAGAAAAAACTAAATGGAAACAGAAATTGAATTATTAAAGAAAATTTATACCTGCACCGATACCAGTAGCAAAACCCTGAACTGTATTCTCACCAAAGTAACAAATCCTACGCTGAGAAAAGCCATAATAACTCAAATCAACAACTACGATAAAATCAATTCCGATGCAAAAAGCGAAATTTCAAATCTCGGTCACACTGCGCCTAAAAACGTTTTGCCTTCCCTAACGGCAAAGCTCGGAGCGAAAATAAACAGCTCTGTAAATAAAACCGACTCAGGAATTGCCGAAATTATAATTAAGGAATCGGGCTCAGACATTATCAATATAACAAAAGCGATAAACAAAAATCAAACTGTTGCTCCCGCTTGTTACAATCTTGGAAGAAAGCTGATACAAAACGAAGAAGAAAACATTGAAAGAATTAAAGGTTTTTTGTAAAAAATTGTCGTAATAAACATACGGCAGGCGGACATAAGTCCCCTGCCGTGTATATTATTTTAAGGTGTATGGTGTAATATACTCGTATTCGGGAGCATATTCGATTTCGAGAGAGTCTATTCTCTCGTTCACTATTTCGCTGAAAATTTTATTATAAACAACGTCAGTAAGTGAAGGTACGTCATCCTCATCAACGTCGAGCTTTTTGATGATATGATAGCCGTGTGATGATTTTACAAGGTCGGAAACCTCACCCGCTTCAAGAGCGTCGCACGCCAAAACGAACTCATCCGGCATTTCACCCTCGGCAAAATAATAGCCGTAGGAGGGCATTGCAGAGTCATTGCTATACTCTGCAACAAGTGCGTCAAAGTCTTCTCCGTTTTGGGCTTTTTCTAACACGCTGTTAAGATGATTTTCGTAATCCTCATCACTCATTGTAGTGTTGGGGTAAATCAGAATGTGCTTAACGTGAGTGTAATTATTCTCAATATACTCGAGCATTCTTTCGTCGGTAAGAGCTTCGGTGCCGTCCTGTCCGAAATAGTGGTCAAAGAGAGAAACGTAAAGCTGATAGCCCTGAAGAATGTACTCATAAAGCTCTTCTGTTAAATGGTATTCAGATAAGCCTTTTTTAAACTCGGTAGAAGACAGCCCTTTTTTGTATTCATTGATTTCACTTCTTACCTGCTCGTAATCGGGTTGAACACCGCTTTCTTTTGCAAGACTGCGGATTGCATAAACCTCAACGAGAGTATCTTCAACGTACTCTTGCAGGCTGTCAACGTATTCGGGATAGTCCTCCCAAACAGAATCATCTCCGCCATCCAGCTCAAACTTCTGATTCAAGTAATAATATCTGTATTCAGCAAGAGAAATCTCATTATCGCCGATTTTAACGATATACTGCGGAATAAGCTTTTCTCCTTCGTGCAAAAGATATCCGTCGGTCTCAAAATTAGAATTTTCCACAACTCCTGCACAAGAGACAAAGAGTATCGAAAGTGCCATTAATAAAGCAAAAACAGTTTTTTTATTTAGCATAATACATCTCCATACATTTTATGTAACTATAATATCATAAACTTAAGCTATTATCAAGTTAATTTATTTTGAATTTTTATATTTTTAACAGTTAAAAACTTCGATTTTTAACAATTTTGTTAGAAATCAAAGTTTGAAATCCCCATTTTTAACATATTGGTAGAAAATGGTATTTCGAGTCAAAAAGTATTGAATATCATCTATATATAGGGTATAATTAAAGCGTAAGGGGTTGAAGAAATGTATAAAATAGTGAGTATATCAAAGGATATTAATTCAGGTAAAACAGTAATTTTTTATGGAATAAAATCAGAGAAAGTATATTTCCCAGATTTGTCAAGCGACAAAGAAGCGGTAGAAAACCTTTGCAGGCAGTGTAACGCTTTAAAAATCGACGAAGTACAAATATTTTACATAATAGATGATTTTATTAACTCAAAGTCCGGGTTGACGCCTGAACTCTCTGGGAGATAGTCCTGTGGCTTTTTTAAAAGAAGTGCTGAAATACTGTGGGTCTGAAAAAGAAAGGTTGGAAGCTATATCCGCAATCGAGCAGGTGGTTTCCTGCAAATATCTTTTTGCGGTTTCGATCTTTGCATCCATGTAATATTGATAGGGTGTTTTATTGTATTTCTCTCTAAAAACGTTAATGATATGATTTTTGGAATAGTTAAGTGACAGTGCTATATCGTCTAAAGAGAAATCCCCCTCAATCAAATAATCTATTTTATTTTTTATCTTATCTGCTAAGTCTTCAAATTCTCCACTTTTACGTGAATGGAGATACATCATGATCTTTACTACCTCAACTGTGACCTCGTTTAAAATTTCTTCATAGCTTTTGGTATCGTCAAAAGCTACCGAAAATATTTTTTCGAAATTTTCCTGAACGTCACAATTCTTAAAAAGATAGGTATTATAAGGCAAATAAAGCTCCTTCATTTTATTCGCCAAGGGTCCTCTGAAAGACACAAAATACTTTCTCCAAGGATCTTCCTTTTCGCTGAAATATCTATGGTGGCTACCTTCCGTCAAAAGATATACGTCTTTTTTCTGGGGATACAAGGTCTGACCGTTTATTTCAAGAGTTCCCTTACCCTCGACTATATATTCAAAGGACATGATATCACTGTTGTGTCGCTCCATATAAAACTTTTCATCGCAAACACTTTTGCCAATGTGATTTATTCCAAAGGGGTCCCCTTCTTTTATGAAACGTGAAAATTCCCTTATGGTATCATGAACGTTATCAATCATTTTAATATTTCCAACTTTCAATGTTATTTTTCTTGATTTACAGCGACAATATTGGGATTTATTATATATTATATCACTAATTATATTTTTTGCAACATAATACAAAAAAGAAGCAGAAAAATCTCGTTAGATTTTTCTGCTTCAACGTTTATTTATTTATATTTTCTACTGCTCTGTCAAAATAATACTCTAAAGTCTCCATGGAACGAATAACTCCTTTTTGCGGGTCTTCGGTAATGCCACCGCCCTCAAGAGAAAAGTATCCGTCATATCCCGCCTTGAGAAGTATGGTCATTACCTTTTCAAAATCAACTACACCGTGTCCGATAGGCGTTGCAAAGAGATAGTCGCCCGAAATGGTACGAAACCAATCTTTTCCGGGATACGTTTTCTTTCTGAGGTAATCCTTTACGTGAACGTGCTTCACAAGTGATGCAAATGCTCCTGCATAATCCTCTGGTTCAATGTCATAGAAAAGCGAATTTCCTACGTCGAGACAAACACCTGTATTTGGCATATTGATCTTATCAAGAAGCGAGCCTAAACGGTCAACTGTATTGATTAAAAAGCCTTGGTTTTCATATATGCACGACATTCCCTTTTCACCTGCATATTCAGCCACAGCACGTGATACGTCGGCGAAAGTATTTTCAACCGCTTGATAAACGGGAAGCCCTTTATAGTCAATGGCAAGCTCCATTGTGTGGTGAAGATAAGGAGAACCAAGAGTATGAGCTACGTCAACAGCTTTCTTTAATTTTCTTAAAGCCTCCTTAGGGTCGGCAAGCATATTAATGCCCATGGAAAAGCAAGAGCATTCCATTCCCAATCTTTCGATTTTCTCTCTTACTCTTTTAGCGTTTTCCATTCCGTCGGTGTCGTTATAAATGTCTGGTGTATCATATGGCTCAACTGCATCAAAGCCGTCAGCCTTAGCACGGTCAAGAACGCCAATTGTATTTTCTGTATCAATATATGGGATATATGACATCAAGAAACATGATTTTTTCATCTTCATAAAGCTTACTCCTATATGCCCAGAGACGCTTTAGCTCTGTTATAAAGAAATTCTGCATTCTTCATAGAAGTGCGTATTTCTTCACTTGCACTCTCGGTAGACACGTTATCGATAGCGTTTTGATTTTCAAGGGAATAAAATCCGTCATATCCCGCAGAAAGAAGTATAGAGAATATTTTTTCAAAATTTACCACACCTGTACCTATAACAGAATTTCTAAGCCAAACGCCCGAAACCGAGCTGTCCCAACCTCTTCCGGGGCGAGAGGTTGAAGTGTTATTAATATAGTCCTTTATATGTACGTGCTTTACAAGTGATGCAAATGCTCCTGCGAAGCTTTCAGGAAGAATGTCGTAAAACAGTGAATTTCCACAATCGAGGCAAACACCGATATTAGGCATATCTATCTTACTCATAAGAGAGCCGAGTCTATCTACTGTATTAAGATAAACGCCTTGGTCTTCATATAAGCATTCAATGCCACGCTCGCCGGCATATTCAGCTATCGCACGACCAAGCTCAACGAACACCTTTTCAGCGCCTTGATAATAGCTTTCTTCGGGCTTTACGTTTTTTGCGGAAAAGGAACACTGAAACGTATGATGAATAAAGGGAGAACCAAGAATCTCGGCTATTTCCGCTGACTGTCGGAGAACTCTCAATGCATATTCTTCGTTAGAAAGCATATTGAGACCAAAGGAAAAGCATGAGCAAACCATTCCTTCTTTGTCAAGCTTTTCTCTTATGATTTTTGCCTGGTCCTTATAATCGTCAGCGAACTCTAATCCCTGCCCTTTCATAAGCTCGCAAGTGGGCAGAACCTCTATTCCTTGAAAGCCATCTCTCTTACCATATTCTATAACTCTTTGATAATAGGGCAAATTTGTCTTTCCATTTTTAATTTCTTCAGCGTACTCAGGGTAGTATACGCTTGAAAAATATGATTTTTTCATGACGTTATTCCTCCGTGTTAGTTTAGTCTATTTTAACTTATCATGGAAGGATTGTCAACATTTATTCTTTTAAGTTATTGCATTATTTTGCTTTAAAAAGTTCTCTGCCCTCTCGGGTTCTATTCCCGATTATTTATATAAAACAAGGACAGATGCATCGCATCTGTGCTTGTTTTGGTACCCGCAGCGGGAATCGACGTAGACTTCGTCTACATTTTCGTTCGGGCACAGCCCTCTCGCATCCAACTAAAAACAGTCCACCGGAC
>JAZNZV010000112.1:0-2923 GCA_045595105.1 Eubacteriales bacterium
CTTTGAATGTGTAGGCAGCCGTGACGAAGTGGTGGTTGCTTGTGAGGCTACTCTAACGAGCTATAAGTCAAGTGGAGAAAAAGTACCATATTTGCTTAAATTATTTGATGAGCATGGCTTATCAACAAAAAACACATTAGACGATTATAAAAATTATTTTGATAAAAGGCATCATTTACCTCATTCTTTTGTGGACATTTTGCTAAATGAATTAAAGGAGCAGGTTGGTTATGTTCCCAAAAATTAAAGAACTTTTGAACAACAAGGATATTTTAATTCTTGGCTTCGGTAAAGAAGGACGCTCTACTTTAAATTTTTTAAAAAAGCACATAAGCTATAAATCACTTACCGTTGCTGATAAAAATTTAATAGATGAAGACGTTTTATCAGACGTGAACGTGCTATTTGGCGAACACTATATGCAGTCGCTTGATTCATATGACGTTATTATTAAAAGCCCAGGGATTGTCTACGATAATCCGAGCACATTTTTAATAAAAAAAACAACGTCGCAAACCGATCTGTTTTTACAGGAATTCAGAGATAATACCGTCGGCATAACAGGTACTAAAGGGAAAAGCACTACAACAACTTTGATTCACCACGTTCTTTCTTCTTCCAAGAACAATGCTTTACTGTTAGGTAACATTGGTATACCGCCTCTCGACGTTGCTGAAGAGATGTCAGAAAATAAAATAGCAGTATTTGAAATGAGCTGTCATCAACTTGAATTCGAATATATTTCTCCGAGAGTTTGTGTGATTCTCAATTTATTTGAGGACCATCTTGACCACTACAAAACGAGAGAAAAATACGTTAAGGCGAAAGAAAATATATTTTTACATCAATCGAAAGAAGATGTATTTATCGTTTCTGAAGACTGTGACGAACAAATTCAAAAAGCACCCTCTCACAATATAATTACCGTTGGCACGTCGAGTAAATCTAATTATTGTGTTAACGGCAAGACTATTAACGGCTCTTTTAATATTCCTGAAGGAATTTCACTTATCGGTGAACACAATGATTATAACATAGCAGTTGCTTATGCAGTGGCAAAGCTTTTTGATGTTTCCGATGACGATTTCTTAAAAGCGCTTAAAACATATAAGAGCTTACCTCATAGGCTTGAGTACGTTGATACAAAATATGGTGTAGAGTATTACGACGACTCCATTTCTACGATTCCGCAAACTACTATTCAGGCTATTAATTCTCTGAAAAATGTAGAAACTGTAATTATAGGCGGAATGGACAGAGGAATAGATTATACGGAGTTAACTGACTTTTTGCACTCAAATCCTGTTAAAAACGTAATTTTGCTCCCGGATACAGGAAAAAGAATAGGGGAGACTCTCGAAAAAAATAAAGTTAATTTTATATCGGTCAACAATCTTCCCGAAGCTGTATTAAAGGCAAAAGAGTTAACCAAAGAAGGTGGAAGGTGTGTTTTATCTCCAGCTGCCGCAAGCTACGGCTTTTATAAGAATTTTGAGGAGCGAGGGGACGTCTTTAAAAAACTTGTGAAGAATTTGTAGTTGAATTAATATAATCACTATGAGGTGATTGTATGAGTTCTATTACTTTTTCTTTAGAAAATTGCTTGCCACATAAGGAATATATAAAATGCGGTATAAAGCACCAAAAGTATTATTTTAATAATCAGAAAGGCTTTAAAGCGATATTCCCGATTTTTACCGATGATAGTTTTAATAAAATCAATTCACTGATTTCAGACACTGTAAAAGAATATAGCACGTACTCCGATAAAACAAATTGTAAGAAGTTAGTTTTTACTTTCTGTCACAAAACAGACAATTATTTTTCCCTCTTGCTTGAGTGCTATTACAGGGACTACAAAAGAATTAAAGGTATAAATTTTGATTTATCAACAATGTTGCCACTACCTGCAAATTTTCTTTTAAAGGATTTGAAGGTCAGCAAAAAGAAGCTTAAGACAGTTGCGAAAGATAAAGCCGTTTTATATGACTCAATACATATATTTTCTGACGAGCTTAGGTTTTTTGCACAAAAAAACTCAACAATCAGCTTGTTGAGTTTAAAAAAAGTTTGACTTGATATATTATAAAATTGTGGTATAATAGACCATATAAGAAATGCAATAAGGACTAATGGTGAATATCATGGACAACAATAAAAAGATAATTTTTTCAGGAGCACAGCCCAGCGGTAAGCTTTCTATCGGCAATTACCTTGGCGCACTAAAAAATTGGGTTTCCTTACAAGATGAATACAATTGCTATTATTGCGTAGTAGATATGCACGCAATAACCGTAAAGCAGGACCCTGCTGAGCTTCGCAGAAGAACACTTGAAACTTTAGCGATATACATTGCTTGCGGAATTGATCCCGAAAAGGTGACTTTATTTGTGCAGAGTCACGTACCTTCACACGCAGAGCTTTCTTGGGTTCTGGGATGCAGTACAATGTTTGGCGAGCTTTCCAGAATGACACAGTTTAAGGATAAAGCGAAAAAATACTCTCAAAATATTAATGCAGGCCTTTTTACTTACCCTGTACTCATGGCGGCTGATATTTTATTGTATAACGCCGACCTTGTGCCTGTGGGCATAGACCAAAAGCAACACATTGAACTTGCCAGAAACATTGCCGAAAGATTTAATTCGCAATATTCTCCCACGTTCACCGTTCCCGAACCATATATGCCTAAGGTGGGAACAAAAATCATGTCGTTATTGGACCCTACGAAAAAAATGTCAAAATCAGATCCTAATCCCTCTGCAAATATTAATTTACTTGATACTAAGGATGAAATAATTAAAAAATTCAAGAAAGCAGTTACTGATTCCGAAGCTCTTGTAAAATACGACGTTGAACGTCCTGGTATTGCTAACTTGATGACAATATATTCCTCTTTCACAGGCAAGTCCTTTGAAGAAAT
>JAZNZV010000113.1:0-8128 GCA_045595105.1 Eubacteriales bacterium
CGGTAAATGCATCAAGATAATCAACGTGATATTCATCATTTAAGAGAGAATAAGAGTCATGCTGTTCATTTATCGAAATCAAAAAAGACGCTACTGCTTTTACTGCTGATAAAGGAACTGTGCGGTTATTTATTTTCGAAACAGACTTTCCGTCACGTGTGTATCGCCTCGAGATCATCAAAGTATTATCTTCTTCGGGTGAAATGGAATAATCTTCTAAAGTGAGCTTGGTTCTTTCGTTTATATCACTAAAAACGGCGTAAACGTAGCACTCTTCTTCCCCGTTGCGGATAACGTCTTTTTTGGGGCGTTGACCGAGAACGAAGTTAACAGAATCAATCACCATGGATTTACCCGATCCCGTTTCACCAGTCATTGCAGTAAAGCCCTTGGAAAAATCAATATCAAGTTGCTTTATCAGAGCAACGTTTTCAATATGTATAAAGTCGAGCATACTGATAAAGCCTCCTTATTTATATTCCGAGAAGTTCTTTTATTTTGTCGCACAGCAAAAGTGCGTCATCTGTTGTTCTCAGGGCAACAAAAATAGTATCATCACCCGCTATTGTACCGACAATTTCTTGCCAATTCATATTATCAATAGCAGAAGCGGCGGCTTGCGCCATACCTGGAAACGTCTTAATAACAACAATCGAAGTAGAAACGTCAATCCTCAAAACAGTCTCTTCAAGAATAGTTTTGAACTTCGCTGACAGTTTAATATCCTCGTCATAGGACTTTACAGCATATTTATATCTGCCGTTGCTGTCAGGAACCTTTGCAAGCTTTAGTTCTTTTATGTCTCTTGAAACAGTTGCTTGAGTTGTATCAAAACCCGCTTTCCTCAACATAGTTGTCAGTTCTTCCTGCGTTTCGATTATGTTATTCTGTATAAGGTCAATTATTTGTGCATGTCTTTGGGTTTTCATTTTTATTTCCTCTCTGATATTTTTTGATAAACCCTGTCGTAAAAGCCTTTATCTTTAATTTTAATTAAGTCAACGGTTTTTGATGAGGCTCTGACCTCAACAACGTCCGAATACATAAGCTTTACGTTTGTTTTTCCATCAATTGTCAGATATGTATTGTCATCGTTTTGCTGTATATCTTTAATTTCAAGGATTGACTTAGGAGAAAAAATTATGGGTCTTGCGTTAGAAAAGGAGTGAGGACAAACAGGAGTTAAAAGCAGACAATTTATAGTTGGGTCAATAATCGCTCCACCTGCAGATAAGGAATAAGCCGTTGACCCCGTGGGCGTTGACACGATAAGTCCGTCTGAATGAAAAAGTGACACGTAAGTATCTTGACAATAAAGCTCAAGCTCTGCCATTTTAGAAATACTGCCGTTGCTAACTACTATATCATTAAGTGCACGGTAGTGACATATTTCACTATTATTTCTTACCACACGAACGTCAATCATCATTCGTTTGTCGAGAGTGTATTCACCTGTAAGTAGTTTGCTAAGCAAAGAAATTTCATCAGGCTCAAGCTCAGCCATAAATCCCATTCTGCCAAGATTTATGCCAACAACCGGAATGTTATATTGCGAAACGTCTTCGGCAATACTTAAAATCGTGCCATCACCACCGACAGTAACAATGAAATCAGATTTTGAAAATAAATCTCTTTCGCTAACATATTCAGTATTATTAATTTTATTTTTAAAGGTATCGGACAAAAAAATATTTGCTCCGCAGGAACGTAAAAAGTCAACTATTTCACGTGTCAAATTAAGGTCTTTATCTTTATTGGCGTTAACAATAATTCCGACGCTTTTCATTGAATTTTACTCCTTTTCGTACTTAAAGCAAGCAAGTAGCTCCCTATTTCCGTCGCCACCTAAGATTGGCGAGTTTATAACTCCCACATTACGAAGTCCAAACAAACCTGCTTGAAATATTATATTTTTCACAACGTCATCGATGATCTTATCGTCTTTGACTATCCCCTTCTTATTCAATGCGCTTTTACCCGCTTCAAACTGGGGCTTAATCAAAGAAATAAAGATACCGTTATCCTTCAAAACGTTTGTAACGCTATTGTAGAGTTTAGTCTGAGAAATAAATGATACGTCCATTACCGCCAAATCACATAGAGGTAAAAAGCCTTTCTCTAAATAGCGAGCATTTGTGTTTTCGATGGAAACAACTCTATCGTCATTCAGCAGTTTTGAATGCAACTGTCCCGAACCGTTTTCTATTGCGTAAACCTTTCTCGCACCTCTTTGCAACAGCACGTCTGTAAAGCCGCCCGTAGATGCGCCAAAATCAACAGCTACAAGACCATTAACGTCAACCTCAAAACAGTTTAATGCCTCTATGAGCTTATAAGCGCCACGACTTACGTATTTTGTCAAATCGTTATTGAGGACATCAATAACACTGTCAGAAGTAACCTTTTCTGCAGGCTTTACAGTGACCTTGCCATTTACTAGCACAAGTGACGAAAGTATCATCTTTTTGGCAAGTTCTCTGGTAGTAGCAATGTTTCGGTTAACAAGCTCAACATCAAGTCGAGATAAGTTTTCGTTCATACTCATTTTAAGACTTCTAAACAAATTTTTTCCGCAGAAAGACCTGCAAAGTCAAATTGTTCTTTGAGCGTTCCTTGTGGAATAAATTTCTCATCAATTGCCAGAGTTTTAATATTTGCTGTTGTCTTGATATTAGAAAACAAATATTCACAAAAGCCACCGATTTTCATCCCCTCTTCCACACCCACAATGGTCTTGGGTGAAAGTGATGATATGAGCTCATTGATTTTATCAAAGTTCAGGGGTTTTAGTTTAACAAACTTAAGTATTACTACCGAATATCCCCTCTTTTCAAGAACCACCTTTGCCTTGATTACTTCTTCGGTAATTCTTCCGTAAGTCACAAACAGGATATCGCATTTTTTAGCCGTATCGAGTTTAAAATCACCGGGTGCCTTGAATACTGCGGAGACAAGCTTACTTTCACATCCTTTGGGATATCGCAAGGTTGAAACGTACGGGTGTTTCGTACATTCATTAAACGAATACTCTAATTCGTTAAACGTTGCAGGCGAATAAATAGCTGTATTAGGTAAATTAAGCATCATGGACACGTCAAATAGTCCGTGATGTGTAGGACCGTCAGCGCCAACTAATCCTGCACGGTCAAGGGCTACAACCATTTTTAAATTCTGAAGAACGGCATCGTGAAGAATTTGGTCATAGGAGCGCTGAAAGAAAGTGCTGTAAACTGTATAAAACGGTAATATTCCCGAAGCCGACAAAGCGGCGGAAAATGTAGCTGCGTGTTCTTCACAAATTCCAACGTCAAAAAGCCTTTCGGGGAACTTGTTTTTATAAGCAGTCAAGCCTGTGCCGTCACACATGGCAGCTGTGATGGCAACAGATTTTTCATTTTTTTCAGAAAACGAAATTAAATTTCTTGCAAATTCTTTTGAAAAAGTATTTTCGTTTGCTTTATCACAGGAAGGTGATACAAAGTGATATTTATTAGGATTTTGTTCAGCTTCGGGAACGCCCTTACCTTTTTTGGTAATAAAGTGCACAAGTACGGGAGCGTTCACACATTTAGCTTCCTGTAAAATACTTTCAACCGTTTTAAGGTCATTGCCGTCAGCAGGGCCAAGGTAGTACATACCAAGATTTTCGAAAATAGTATTTTTTATCAGAATGCTCTTGATTATTTTTTTGGTATTACTTGCAAAAGAAGTCAGATACCTTGAAACAAGGGGTACTTTGCTAAAGACGTTTTTAGTTTTTCTTTTTAATGACAAGTACTTTTTAGTTACTCTTATTCTTCTGAGATATGCTGACATTGAGCCTACGTTTGGAGAAATTGACATTTCATTATCATTCAAAACAATAATTATCTTGTCATCAGAGGATATATTGTTAAGAGCCTCAAAAGACATACCTGTGCAAAAAGCACCGTCGCCTATAACCGCAACGGAGTAATGGTTATCCCCTTTTAACTTGCAGGCTTTTGCAAATCCAACTGCAGCAGAAAGAGCAGTACTGCTGTGACCTGCACCGAATGGATCGTGGACACTTTCATCCCTTTTAGTGAAACCCGAAAAGCCACCAAACGTTCTAATGTTTTTATAATCAAAATAGCGTCCTGTCAGAAGCTTATGGAAATAGCTTTGGTGACCAACGTCATAAATAATTTTATCGTTAGGTGAATCGAAAAGACGGACGAGTGCTAAAGATATCTCGGCAACGCCAAGATTAGAAGCAAGATGACCTCCGCTTTTTGAAACGTTTTCGATAACATATTTTCTTAGCTCTTCGCAGTATTCAGAGGCAGAATTAATATCAAGCTTTTTAATTTGTTCTATATTGTAAAAGTCCATTTTCTACCTCCTTCATATTTTTATAATTTTAACACATAATAAATAAAAAATCAATATTATCGCATAAATATGCGTTTTAAACGTTTTCTTGTGGCACGAATTCTTTAAGAACTACGTCACCGTTCTCCCCTCTTGAAAGGACGTTTACCTTATGTTCAGCTTCGTCGAGCATTTTATTGCATTTTTTTACAAGATAAATACCTGCTTCGTACAAATCCAAGGATTCATCAAGCTTAGCCGTTTGGTTTTCAAGCTTTGAAACAATTTCTTCAAGAGTAGCAAGCGCTTCCTCAAACTTCAATTCATCGTATTTAGAAAAGTCCATATTATACACCACTTTCAATTTTTTCTTTAACTTCGGCTTTTACGCTACCGTCCACAGTTTTAAATTCTATCAAATCGCCGTTAGTCACGTCATTAATGCTTTTGATAAGCTTACCTTTTTCGTTAAAGACTGCCGAATATCCTCTTGATATGACCTTAAGAGGATTTAGCGCTTCAAGCTTTGAAACGTTAGCAGTCATTGACGCTTTTTTTCTTTCAAGAAGATATCCTATCTTATCATCAATTTTAGTTGACAAGTTATCAAGCGTTATTCGTTTGTCATCAATGAGATAGGTCGGTGAATTAAGGCACTTCTTTTCAGAAATTAATTTGATGCGATTTTTCAAAAAATTGATTCTATTATATTCGAGTATTTCGATTTTTTGAATAACAGAAAGTAAGTAATCCTTCTCGCTTCTGTAATCGGGGACCGCAAGCTCAGCGGCGGCTGACGGTGTGGGTGCTCTGAGGTCGCTGACAAAATCGCTTATAGAAAAATCGGTTTCGTGACCAACTGCAGAAATTATAGGAATGCGTGACGCAAAAATTGTCCTTGCAAGATTTTCGTCATTGAAAGCCCATAGCTCTTCCAAGGAGCCTCCGCCTCTACCGATAATTATTGTATCAACGGGCATTTTAGTATTGAAAAATTTAATGCCTTGAATAATCTGTGTAGGAGCATTTTCTCCTTGAACAAGGCAAGGGAATAAAATAATTTCAGTTAAAGGAAATCTTCTTGAGCTTACGTTTATCATATCTCTTACGGCTGCACCCGTTGGAGATGTGACAATACCGATTTTCTTTGGATATTTAGGAATTGGTTTTTTATGAGTTGCAGAAAATAATCCTTCGGCTTCAAGCTTTGCTTTTAATTGCTCGTAAGCAATGTATAAAGCACCAATTCCGTCGGGTTCCATGCTGTCAACGTAAAGCTGATAAGAGCCGTCCTTAACGTAAAGTGAAACTCTTCCGTGGGCAATAATCTTCATACCGTTCTCGGGCATGAATTTCAAGTTCACAACGCTGGACTTGAACATTACCGACTTCAATATGCCACCCTCGTCTTTAAGTGTAAAATAAAAGTGACCTGTTTTATAATGATTTGTAAAATTCGAGATTTCACCTTTTATATAAATATCCTGCAAATATACACTTGAATCAAAAAAGGACTTTATATATTGATTTAATTCAGTGACAGTTAGAATGTTTTTAGACATTTAAGAATCCCTTTTCATATTTTTCTTTCGTCAAAAGAGCGATACCAACCGCATTGTCAGAAGAAAGCGACGGAGGTGCAAAAAAAGCGTTATACTTTTTAAGAATTGAGCTTTTTAAAATAGAGCTTCCCGACACTCCACCGCTAAAAATTATAGGTAGCGAAGAGTCGCTTCTTTGCTCGAGCATATGCGACACCGCAGAAGCTATTACCTTATATACAAAAGAGGCGATTTCCTCTGACGGAGTATTTTCGTCGTACATTTTTATAGCTTTGTTTTCAAATCCCGAAAGGTTAATGTCAGAGATTTTCGCAAAAGAGATTTTCCCTCTATATTCACCATTTAAAGCGAGTTCTTCGAGTTGCGGTCCTGCGGGAAAAGCAAGCCCTATCATAACGCCCACTCTATCTACAAGCTGTCCAAGAGTTATATCGAGAGTTTTAGATATGATATTACTCTTAAATCCGTCATCAGTTTTTTCCGTTTCCAAAAGTTCACAAGTGCCACCCGATAAATGAAATGAATAAAAAGAGTCGGGAATTTCAACATCAGCTCCAAACAAAGCGGCTCTTATATGTCCTTCCTGGTGAGAAAATTCATACAGTGGCACGTTCATTACCGAGGAAAGTGATTTAGCCACGCTTACGCCGGATAAAAAGCAAGGCATATAAGATCCATCAACGGGTCTCGGTCTTGTAGAAACGCCTATGGCTTTAACATTATAGTCGTCATTGTAGGTATCCTTGAGACGTGCTATTACCTCTGAAACTGCATCGGGAATATTTTTTACGTGCATAAACACAGCATCGCTCTGTCTTACACCTCTTTCATGGGGCTTAACACAGAGCGGTTTTTTGATATTAAAAAAAGTACCGTCAGAAGCAACTGCCGAAACAGAGGTGGTATAGTTGCTCGTATCAATTCCCAACCAAACGTTATTCATCTTTGGTTCCCGTAACGACAGCCACCTTTGCCAAAACTCCGTTAATGAAGGAAAAAGCCTTTTCATCGTCGAATTTTTTCGCAAGCTCGACCGCTTCGTTAACGGCAATCTTCAAAGGAATGTCCTCGGCATATTTGATTTCATACACAGCAAGACGAAGTATAGCTCTCGAAACTCTTGATATTCTTTCCTTGTCCCAGTTTG
Source organism: Eubacteriales bacterium (assembly GCA_045595105.1). GTDB lineage: Bacteria > Bacillota > Clostridia > Oscillospirales > SIG627 > RGIG6353. The sequence goes on from JAZNZV010000113.1 coordinate 7,042, forward strand.
ACGATGCTTCATTGATTAAATCATCAATTTCTTCAATGTGCTCGTAAACACCCGAAAAAGTCGGGAAAATATACGAATCTTCGGCTATTCCTTCTTTGTCAAAAAGGTCGATTGCAGTGTTATATATTTCCTTGCAGGAAACATCTTTCATGAAATCCTTTTCAAAAACTAAACAAAATGCTAATTCTCTTGCTTCTCTTCTTTTCATAGTTATAATTCTTTCTAAAATTATATTAAAGTTTTAAACGTCCTTCAATTGCTCTTGAAAGAGTCAATTCATCAGCATATTCAATTTCGCCACCTGCAGGAATACCGTAAGCAAGTCTTGAAACAGCAATGCCAAGGGGCTTTATAAGCCGTGACAAATAGAGTGCCGTGGCTTCCCCCTCGATGCTCGGAGTAGTTGCAACAATAACCTCGGTTACGTTATCATTCAAACGGCTAAGCAATTCTTTTATAGAAAGCTTTTCAGGACCGATGCCATCCGACGGTGAGATTAATCCGCCAAGGACGTGATAAAGACCGTTAAATTCATTAATCTTTTCGATAGCAATGATATCCTTGACGCTCTCAACAACACAGATTACATTTTTGTCTCGTGCTTCAGAAATACAAATAGGACAAACGTCAGCATCAGTTATATTTCCGCATATGGAACAAACAGAGACTCTTTCTTTGACGTCAGCAATTGCCCGAGAAAACTCAAGTGCACTTTCGCTGTCCATATCAAGCACTGAAAAAGCCATTCTGACAGCCGATTTATAGCCAACTCCGGGAAGCTTTCTGAATTGCTCAATAAGCTTTTCAAGAGGCTCGATAAAAGTGTACATATATCAGAACAAACCGGGAATATTAAGGCTTCCCGTAATTTTTGACATTTCTTCAGCAGCGCTGTCTTCAACTCTTTTTATAGCTTCGTTTACAGCAGCAGTAAGTATATCTTCCAAGGTTTCAATATCATCGGGGTCAACAATTACAGGAGAAATTGAAATATTTTTAATTTCCTTTTTCCCCGTAATTGTAAGTTTAACCATGCCTCCGCCTGCTGAAACGTCATATTCTTTAGACTCAAGCTCAGCTTGCATAG